>JAZRWD010000172.1:0-6502 GCA_045599525.1 Candidatus Limivicinus sp.
AGAGATATGGCCGGTGACAGTGCGATATTGAAGGCCCCCTCCGATTCCCGGTTCATCTCCAGTGCCATTTCAAGGATCCGTTTCGTGTGATTGTTGACGATGACCGGTTTGCCCTGGCTATGGTTCAGCTTCCAGGCATCACTTTCCGGGACCCACTTGCTGAGAAGATCGTTATAATACGCGCACCGGTCCATAGCTTCCTGCAGCAGGGCAGGATCAGCCGGTGAGGTGATGGAGTTGAACGTATCAAAGTAGGTGCCGTTTACCTGGTTCATGGTCATATCCGTGCTCATTTTTCGCTCTCCTGAAGAAAAATCGTTTGCCCTTTGCCCATTATAGCAGTTTCTGCGCAGCTGCGAAAGAACCGATCACAATGAGGGTATAGAAATCCGACTGCTCACGGAGCAGTCGGATCCGATTATCGCAGGCCGAGGCCTCGCCAGAACGAGGCCACACAGCGCTGCCGGGGACTACCGTGAAGGAAGAATGACTTCCTCCCGGTAAATCCGATTCTGCCGATTAGTGGGTGCTGGAGGTAGCCTCTAACTGTACGAGAGCCGGGCTGACCGGGGTCAGGCCGAAGGTCTCGTTGACATAGGAGACAGCATGGGTGGATGCCAGCAGACCGGAGGTTGCGTACCAACCCTGAGCAACGCCGCCGAAGCCGATGTAGTTGTGCTCCGGAGTGAGCAGAACGCCGTGAGAGTCCAGACCGATGGCGTAGAAGCCTTCAAACGGAGTCACGTGGTCTGCCTTGAGAACACGGATGTTGGTGTCAACGTCAAGGCCGCCGACAGTACCGAAGGTAACGTTCTTCAGCTCGACTGCATAGAACGGGCCTTCTTCATAAGACTTCAGGTTCTCTGCCTTCTTGCCAAATGCGGTGTCTTCGCCGTTTGCGCAGCAGACATTATAGGCGTCGACGGTTCCGGCCAGAACAGCGGGATCCATGCCAAGCTTCTCTGCCAGCTCTTCGACGGTCTCGCCCTTGAAGGCCATGCCTTCGTCAATGCAGGCCTCCAGGCACTCGAAGACCTCGGGAATCGGGGTATTCATCGCGGTGCCGCCCTGCCAGCAATAGCCTTCCCACTTGGGAATGGCGGTAAAGCCGTTCTCGGCGATGTCCTTCAGGCGGTCGCTGGAGTAAACGGCATAATAATGTGTGCCGGACTTGAAGGCGGGGACGGAGTCTTCGGTCAGGACCAGGCCGAAACGGATGAGCATCTCTTCGTTGACATAGCGTTCGCCCTTGGTGTTGACGACCAGGCAGTCGGAGCTGATGCCGAGTGCCAGAGGAATGTCGTTGAGGGTGCGGGTCTTCAGGCGGCCGGTACGGCCGTCAAGAGTGCCTTCCAGCTGCTCGACGGGATACTTGGTCAGCCAGTGATCCAGACCAACGTGCATGATGTTCGGGCTCATCTCGATGTTCCAGGTGCCCGCGCCGATGTCCAGAGCAGCCTGCATCATCTTGCCATCGTCCATGCCGGTGCCAAGGACCTTTCTGGGGCCGGCCCACTTCGGGTCGAGCAGACGGGTGGTCATCTCTGCATTTTCTGCGAAGCCGCCGCAGCCCATGATCAGAGCCTTGCAGTTGATGATATATTCCTGGCCGGTCACGGTGTTGCGGGCCTTTACGCCAACAACGCGGTCACCTTCGGTGAGGATCTCATAGGCCTCGGTCTCCAGCATGTACTTGCCGCCCTCTGCCTCGCAGAAGGACAGGAAGGACTTGTAATACAGGTCAACACCCTTGCGGCGGTCTTCGTAGGTGCCGGTATCGGTGTTGGAAGCAAGAACGGAGTTATAGGAAACAATGCCGCCGGCCATCGGGGAATCGACGAGAGTGCCGAAACGCCAGCCGCGGTCAAACAGCCAGTCGATGGTGTCGCCGGATTTATCGACAAAGAGCTCGATCATTTCGGGCTTTGCCTTCTGGGTGCCGTCAGCACTGGTGGTGAAGTCCAGCCAGGTCTGCTTATACTTTTCTGCGTCGACGAAATCTGCGCCGCCGTTGAACATTTCCTTATACTTCTTGGGGTTGACCGCATTGAATTCGTGGGTCAGTGCAGACTTGCCGCCGACCTTGCCGGCCTTATCAATGGCGAGAACGCTGCAGAGCTTGCCGCCGTTGATCTCCTGCATCTTTTCGATGGCATTACGGAAAGCAAACAGACCGCCGTGGCCCATACCAACGATCAGGATATCGGTGTCGATGGTCTCGACTTCGGTTACCTCGGGAGCTGCGGGAGCTCTGTGGAAACGTTCCACTGCGCTCTCATCGGTGCCGCCGGCAACCAGAGCCTGACGGAGAGCCTTATCTACGGCAACCTTGATAGCGTTACTGGATGCGGTTGCGCCGGCAATGCTGTCGACTTCGAGGGACTGGCTCTCAATGATACGCGGGATGAGCTTGTCCTTTGCACTCTGCAGGATGACTTCTGCTTCGCCATGAGCAAAACGATCGTCCGGAGTCTCGATCTTCAGAAGAGCGGTCTCGTTAACCGTGATGGTTACGGGCAGCTCCCAAATGCCCCAGTAGCCCAGAGCACCTGCGGTGTACTTGCCGGGTGCCATGTGGATGGGAGCGTCATTGACGATGCCCATGGCCTTGTTGTAGGCAGCGGTTGCGGCGTTCTTAATCGCGGTAGAAGAAACGGTAGCACCGGAAACACCGTCGACCTGCAGGCTGCCGGCTTCGACAAACTGTGCTGGCATCTCGGCCACGGCACGGCCGCCAACGCTCGGGGTCTCGCCGTCGCCGACGATCTCGCAGGCGGTGATTGCGCCCTTTTCGGTGTTTACAGTCAGGGTAACGGTAATGTCGCCACCAAAGCCCTTGGCAGTAGCGCTGGCGGTTTTTTCTGCTTCATCAGCAAAAGCACCGGTGCCCAGAACTGCGATGCCGGCTGCCGAAACGGCAGTAGCCGCAACGCCCTTTAAGAATGAACGTCTGGAAATTTCTTTCATTATAGATCCTCCTGATTGATTTTTCAGTTTTGCAGTACTTGCCCTGCATTCCAGGATAATATTATCACAAACTTTTGCCCGTGCGGTGAAACGCTTTCTTAAGAATAAAACACCCATCACGGAAGAAAACGACAGATTTTTGTCGTATCTGACAAATCTTGCCGCTCAGCATTGCGCAAAATGTGAAAAAAAGCTGCTCAAAGCTTAAGAATCCTTAAACTTTGAGCAGGAAGAATTAATATTGTCTTAAAACAAGTCCGATGAGCTATTATTGGTTCGGGTCAAAGTAGTAACCCTTGCCCCATGTGTTTTTGATGTGCTGACATTCCTCGGTGTCCCCAATTTTCTGGCGTATGTTATGGATATGAACCATTACTGTGCGACTGTCACCGTAGCTGTTCTTGCCCCAAATTTGCCTGTACAGGTCATCGGCGGTAAAAAACTGATTGGGGTGAAGCATCAGATAGCTGAGGATGCTGAACTCGGTCTGTGAAAGCGTGTACTCCCCTTCTTCTCGCTGAACGGACTGACGTGGAATATCCAGAGTAAATGACGAGCAGACCAGCTGATTTGTCGGCCGGACGGCCTGGCTTTCCTGCACACGCCGCAGGTTGGCACGAATCTTTGCCGCAAGGACTTTATTATCAAAGGGTTTCGGAATAAAATCATCTCCGCCAGCCTCCAGCGACCTAATGATCGTATCACTGTCATCAAGGCAGCTGATAAAGATGATTGGACATCTGTGCCATTGTCTGAGCTCCTCGCAGAGCTCAATACCGCTGACATCCGGAAGCTTGACATCCAGGAGAATGACGTCATAATTCTGCCGGGCAACCGCAAGAGCCTCTCCTGCTGTTTTCGCCCAGGTCACCTCGTAAAAGCCCTCCTGATGCAGATAGTATTGTATGATTCTCGCAAGGACCTGGTCATCTTCTGTCAGCAGAATGTGGATCATACCGTTTTTCTTTCCTTTTCTTTTCGGATTCGCTTCCTCTGTGGTATACTATTCTAGCATAGCTTCCCCCAGCAAACAAGAAGTGAATTGTTACTATTTTCGCAGACCTGGCTGTCTCAACCGGTCATTCCCCGGTATAGGCAGTCATGCTAAAGGAGCATGGAATATGCCTGTCGACAACACTGCTCACGGAAAACGCCCTCCGGTTTTCTATATTCTCATCAGTTTTCTCCTCACAGCCATGGTATTTACCGGGTTCTTTCTCTGGCAGAAGCAGAAAACGGTTTACCGGACTGACACAGTCTTCCGCCCTTCCGGCTCGATTGACCGTGTCGCTTTCAGCGCAGCGCAGCACGGGGCCACAGCGACCTGTACCGCAGCGCTGGAGGTCTCGCCGGAAGAAGTGAGGAATTACAAACTGGTGTTCTTCCGCTTCCAGAACCTGACCATTCTTTCGGCAGACAAAGGAGCCGATGCACAATCTGCAATAGCGTCCGGTTACCGACGAGTCCATGCCATTCCGCTTTCCGCCTTTCAGTATGACCCGGATAGCCGGCAACTATCGGCCTCCTGGGAATCCGACGCGTCCTATTTCAAGGGCTCGGTCTACCTGATGCCGGCAGAAGTCTTCCGCAGCTGGGAACAGCTGTGCAGCGCCTTAAGCTATTTGACGCTCGGTTTTGTCCTGCTGATGACGCTTTACAGCATTTTTCTGTTTGCCTGCAAGCCGGATGAATACTACCTGACGGACTTTTATGTGTTCTGCGTCACCCTGCTGATTATCGTTACGTTCAACACACTGCCGTTTGGTATGCATATCCACCTGGTAATCTATCAGTATCTTCAGCCGTTCATGACCATGGTTCACACCGGTGTCGGCTTGCTGGCCTCCTATGACTTTATCATGCTTCAGCAGCAGAAACGAAAGATGCACAGCCTGATTGTCTTCGGCGCGGCGATATTATACGCCGTGATCATGAATACGTTCGGCGGTGTGGCAGCTGAGTTTCTCCGTCTCGTATGTCTGCTTTTGGTTTCCGCTCTTCTGATTCAGGCTGCTTCCGGCAATCTTCGCGGCGCAGCGGTGCTTCTTATCTGCCACAGCCTTCGCCTGGGCACCGTGCTGGCACAGATGGCAGTAAACCTTGGCCTTCTGGAGGACTGGTTTGAATTCACAATGCTCCGCTCCACCGCATTTATCGAAATACCGTTTGCCATCGCCTTCATGTTCTGCATAACGCAGCGATTTGCCGATAAGTTCCGTGAGAGCGAGCAGCTGACACAGAAGCTGTCTGAGTTTAACCAGCAGCTGGACGAAAAAGTGCAGCTCCGAACAAAACAGTACCGACAGGAGCAGGAGCTACGGCATAATATGATGCTCAATGTGTTCCATGACCTGCGCACCCCGCTTTTCACGGTAAAGGGCTGCATGGATATTCTTTCAGACAAGCTGGAAGACGAAAAGGAGCTAGTCGATGTTATGAAGCACCGGCTGGCTTTCGCGTCCGAACTCACGGAAAGCCTTTTCCTTCAGGCGAAGCTGGAGGATAACGACTGGATCATTCCCTTCTCCCGCCACTCCCTGAAGGAGCTTCTGGGTTCTGTCTGTCAGGCAATGGCTTTGGAAGCAGAACAGAAGCACATGCAGTTTACCTATGACATTCCCAGTGATGTTTTTCTGTGGGCCAATGAGGAACAGCTGCAAAGGGCGTTCCAGAACCTTATCATAAACAGCATTCATTATACGCCGGAGGGCGGCAGGGTAACCGTCCACTCCGCTGTAACCATGGAAACTGTGCGTATCACCATTTCGGATACAGGAAAAGGAATGACAGTGGAAGACCTCGCACAGCTGTTTACCCGGTTTTACCGAGCCAGCAACCACACCGACTCCTACTCAACCGGTCTCGGATTATCTATCGCCCAGTCGGTCATTGCACGCCACAAGGGAACGATTGAAGTCGAGAGCGCTAAAGGAAAAGGAACCTCCATGACCGTAGTCCTGCCGATCCTGCAGACCGAAGAAACAACGGAAGCCTGAGTGTTACCCGACTGATACAAATAAAGAGAAGCCATCGATTCACCTGCCGAAGCAGGAAAAACGATGGCTTTTTACCATTCTTTTTCTGACCGTTATTCGGGAAAAGAGCGGAAGCGAATTGCCGCAGCAACGCCTTTTATGCTTTGGTCCGCTCTTCCCGGTATAGCCGGAAAAGGGATACCAGCGTTACGACAAGCGTGACCGCCCAGGTGATGCCGGAGGCAAAATCACGGATGACGAAAGCATATACATCCCAGAGGATCAGATTGACAACCAGGCTCCATTTCATGGGTTTGATCGTGACAAAACGATAATTGGCATAGGCAAACTCCAGCGTAGCCAGAACCGGCAAAAGGCCGATCCAGCCGCGGGTGTTCAGCGCAAGCCCCATCACCGTAAGCACAAGGCAGAAGACGACCATGACCCGTTTGGTATACTTTCCTTTTAAGACAACGCACATTCTCCCCGCGGAGAGCAGCGTGGATACCGCAGCCGAATACGAACCAAACACCAGGGATGAAAGGGCCAGGATGAAATTC
>JAZRWD010000173.1:0-14560 GCA_045599525.1 Candidatus Limivicinus sp.
CGAATAGACCTGATTGTGGAAGTTCCGCCTCTGGAGTTTGATAGTCTGAAACAACGGACTACAGCAGAACCTTCTGCTCTGATTCGAAGCAGGGTAAATGCGGCACGGACTATACAACGGGAACGGTATGCAGAAAGCGGAATTCAGTGTAATGCGCATATTGGACCAAAGGAATTGCGGGAGTACTGCAGCCTGTCGGAAGAAGGTTCGGCATTGATGCATGCGGCCTTTGACAGCATGGGGCTTTCCGCACGCAGCTATGACCGCATTTTGCGTGTGGCACGTACGATTGCCGATCTGGACGGAAGCAAAGCCATTGAACCCGAGCATATTGCCGAAGCGATTCAGTACCGCACCTATGATTTTCGTGAAGCATGATTATTCAATACTATCTGAAATGAGGAACCATTAATGCAGGACATTATTTTATGTAAATTAGGTGAGATTATTTTGAAGGGACTGAACCGTAAGTCCTTCGAACAGAAACTTCTCTCCAATATGCGCCGTCGGATTGAGCCCTATGGTGCGTTCAAAGTGTATTGCCTTCAGTCAACAATATACGTGGAGCCGAAAAATGATGCAGCCGACGTCGGAGAGGCCTTTGAAGCACTGAAAGATGTTTTCGGTATTATCAGCATGACTCGGGCGGCTGCCTGTGCAAAGGATAAGGAGGCTATTCTGGCTTTAGCAAAGGAGTATCTTGCAGAGGATCTGGAAAATGCAGGTTCGTTTAAGGTGGAGACCAAGAGAAGTGACAAGAGTTTCCCAATGACCAGTATCCAGCTTAGCCAGTATGTGGGCGGAGAACTGGCTGATGCATTTCCACACCTGGAGGTCGATGTTCACCACCCGGAACTGACGGTCCACATTGAGGTACGCGACCTGGCAGCGTATGTTCATTCGCAGCCGGTGAAGGGTGCAGGCGGTATGCCGGTCGGATCCAATGGCGTTGCGGTGACACTGCTTTCCGGTGGAATTGACAGCCCTGTTTCCACCTATATGATTGCTAAACGTGGTGTGCGACTTATTCCGGTGCACTTCTTCTCCTTCCCCTATACCTCACAGCAGGCAAAGGATAAGGTCATGGAACTTGCCGGTATGCTGACGCGTTATTGCGGGAAAATGAGCGTTGAGGTGGTTCCCTTTACCCATATTCAGGAGGAGATACGCGATAAGTGTCCGGAAGAGTATTTTACCCTGATTATGCGCCGTTTTATGATGCGAATAGCCTCTGTTGTTGCGGAGAGGGGTGGCGCAAAGGCAATTGTCACCGGTGAGAATCTGGGCCAGGTCGCCAGCCAGACAATGGAAGCCATGGCTTCGACGCAGGCTGCATCGGCCTATCCGGTTCTGCAGCCGCTGATTGGTATGGACAAGGAAGAAATTGTAACGCTTGCCAGAAAAATTGGAACCTTTGAGACCTCCATCTTACCCTATGAGGATTGCTGTACGGTCTTTACGCCGCGCCATCCGCGTACCCATCCGACTATTGCCGAGGTGGAAGCAGCCGAGTCGACTCTGGACATTGCCGGACTGGTAACTGAGGCACTGGAGGGCATAGAAAGGATTCCGGTCTCCTATGAGCAGTGAGCACAACACAGAAATCATTTCCATTGGCACTGAGCTTTTACTTGGCCACGTAACAAATACGGATGCAAGAGATGTTTCAGAGCTGCTGTCGCAAATTGGTATGAACGTTCGATACCATACGGTTGTCGGGGATAACCCACAGCGGCTGGCGGATTGTATCACTCAGGCAAGGCAGCGTGCAAACGTAATAATAACGACGGGCGGCCTGGGTGCTACCTGCGATGACCTGACAAAAACCATTCTTGCCCGGAGCTTTGGCCTGAAACTGGTGCGGGATGAAGCAGAGTACGAGCGGCTTAGGGATTATATCAAAGGCTCAAAGCGCTATACCCCGAATACCCTTGACCAGGCGCTTCTGCCGGAGGGCTGCACAGTATTTCATAATACCTGTGGATCGGCTCCAGGCTGTGCATTTGAAAAGGACGGAATTACGGTCATTATGCTGCCCGGACCGCCAAAGGAATGCAGGGCTATGATGCGGGAAAGCGTGATTCCGTATCTGAAAACAAAAAATGACAGCACGATTGTGTCCCATTCCCTGCGGGTATTCGGCGTCTCGGAAAGCACTATGGACTATATTTTCCGAGAGCAGATGAATGCAATGACCAACCCGACAATGGCGCCCTACGCTAAGGAGTGCGACTGCCTTCTGCAGGTGACTGCAAAAGCCTCGACGGAAGAAGAGGCGGAGTCAATGTGCCGCCCGGTACTCGATGCAGTGCAGGAACGCCTTGGTGAGTATGTCTATGGGATAGATGTGGAGACTTTGGAGGAGCGGGCGTTCCAACTCATGAAAGAGAAAGGAAAAACCTTTGCTACGGCGGAAAGCTGCACAGGCGGTGGAGTCGCTGCACGGATGACAGAGCTCCCCGGCTCCAGTTCCGTACTGCTTGGCGGGGTGGTGACTTATACGAATGAAGCAAAGACAAAACTGCTGGGTATCGATCCGCAGCTGATTGCCGAGAAAACGGCAGTCAGTGAGGAAGTGGCTAGGGAAATGGCTGAACAGGTTCGTAATCTGCTGGGTAGCGATTTCGGTATTGGCATAACCGGAATCGCCGGTCCCGGAACGGACGGCGTCCATCAGGTGGGCGACGTGTTTGTGTCTTTTGCTGCTGCTGACGGGACCTGGGTGCGAGAGCTGCACATGGGAGTACAGCGGGATCGTAGCTTTGTCCGCCGAATGGCCGGAAACCATGCCTACGACATGATTCGCCGCTACCTTACCGGGTTAAGCATAACGGCTCCGGACGGCTACACCGGGATTGTAAACCACTGAGCGGGTTTGCTGCTATTTTGTTCCTCTGCGTAATACAGGCAGAGGAACTTTTTTTCTGTTGTTCATGAGCAGGTCATAATTTACAAGTATAGTATACTCAGAAATTTGGGCATATGTCCCCCAAAAGAGGTTTTGGCTATGTACGAAGCCGATTTCAACGGCAGAGAGAAAACCCGGGCTACAAAAACCGGCTCCTTTGATTACACTGGGGAAACAGACCGTACCAGTGGTGAGTTCCATTATAAAAGTGGGTATACACAACGAATTTATTCTGATGCACACTACATTCCGAGTGATGATGCTACGGCTCCGCCACGACATTATTCGGCTTCGCATGTGGCTGAGACAAAGGCATACTCTCCAAAAACAAAGAACCGGTATGGGATATTAGTTGTGCTGGCGATGTGCATTGCCTGCCTCGCTTTTGGTACTGCAGTTGGGGCATTCAGAACTGGCTCCCAGCTCAGAGCACGTGTTGAATTGCTGGAGAATGCCTTGCAGGAGAAAGAAGCCAAAGGAATGCTGATGGCTTCAGATGCCTTGGTATGGGAAGATTCTGCAGTGCCGGCAGAAGCAATGGTAGCAGGGGAAAACGGAAGAAATGCACGGATGACTGCAGACGGTTTCTACGGGCTTACTCCATCTGATATTTATGAACTGGCCTGTCGGCAAACCGTAGGCATCTCAACTGAAGTAACCTATTCAAACTTTTTTGGGCGGACCAGTTCGCAGGCGGTCAGCGGTTCCGGCTTTATTCTTTCGGAAGACGGGTTTATCCTCACAAACTACCACGTCATTGAGTATGCATATGATTACGGCTATGAAGTGACGGTTATGATGCATGATGGTACCCGTTATGTGGCGGAAATTGTGGGCGTAGAAGAGAGCAACGATATTGCCGTGCTCAAGATTTCTGCGATGGATCTTAAGCCGGTTACGTTTGCAGACAGCGGCACTCTTCGGGTTGGCGACGATATCTTTGCCGTGGGGAATCCTCTAGGGGAACTGGAGTTTTCCATGACCTGCGGTCATGTCAGTGCTTTGGATCGGTTAATCAGTACAGATACCACCGAGAACGGCATTAATATGTTTCAAATTGATGCGGCGGTGAATACAGGAAATTCCGGTGGGCCGCTCTTTGACAGGAATGGTTGCGTTGTCGGTGTAGTAACCGCAAAGTATTCAAGCTCCGGTGTGGAAGGAATAGGCTTCGCTATTCCCAGCAATGATGCCTTAGAAATAGCAAATGACCTGATTACCTATGGCTATGTAACAGGAAAAGCCAGTTTGAGCTTAACCCTGGATGAGCGGTATACGACCGTATACAGTCAGTATTATGGCCTCCCGCAGGGAGCATACGTGTACTCTGTGGATGATGGAGGCTGTGCGGAGAATGCCGGACTTCAGTCAGGGGATATCATTCTGCGTATTGGTCAGGCTGAAATCGGTGGGGCATCAAAAGTTCAGTCGGTACTGCGGAACTACAAAGCAGGCGATACGGTTACAATAACCTACTACCGGGCCGGGACAGAAAACACTGTGTCTGTGCGGCTGGATGAAGCAGTTCCGAAGGGATTTCATTAAGAATAAAAAAGGAAAACTCTGTTGTTATCAGAATGAACAACAGGGTTTTCCTTTTGGCGTGAACAGGTCATGATGCGGTGATTTGCCGTATTTGGTCGATGAGGGAAGAAAGCCTGCTTGTAGGAACGAGCAAGGTGGGGGTGCCGTTCAGAACGGTCAGACAGTTTTCTTCATCATAGGAATAGAATGCGAGCTTGACCACCGGGTAGGTGCTGCTGGCACGATGGAATACAATACAGAGAAGTTCATCCTTTAGGTCTGTGTTTTCGGGTACACGACCGGTTGAATAAAGCCTCTCCAAAGAAACAGCAACCTCTGAGAAGGGGACGTCTTTATCCTGAAGCTGCCAACGCATAACCCAACCGGTATCTTCAGCAATTTCAGCATAGGCAACAAAGCGGTTAGTTGTACCGTCAAGTATGACGTCGACTGAACTAACAATCTCCCAGTCTGGTACGATGACTTCATCCGGCAGCAGATCAGATGGCGCGGTATCCATAAGAATATCTGCGATTCGGGCGTTGATCAGGTAAACGTTACCTGAACCGACGATTCGGGCGTAGCGGGCCTCGCCGTTGTAATTTGCTCCAATTTCCAGACCAAAAACGGCATCCTCTTCTTCGGTAATCCAGATAGGCAGGCCATCTGAGGCGAGATAACCGGAGTCAATTCTCGTTGAGGTCTGGTAGTCTACCGAGACGGTAACAGTCGGTTCGTCCAGTCCGAAGCTTCTGATGTCCTCCGGCGTGGCATTCTTACTGATGCAATCGCCTAAAACGAGAAACCGGACCTTATCGGTGAAGCTGTCGGCAAAATCATTATCCAAGGTCGTTGTATGTCCGTCCTGGACCCAGAACCAGGTGTAGCTGTCGCTGTAGGCTAAGCCACTGTGTTCCAAAAAGCAAATCTCGTATTGCTTCTGCGGGGTACAGACAGTCATGCGGACAAAATCCTGCATATCAGGGAGCTGGTCCTCTGGAGGAAGCAGCTGCTCAATGTTGGACGTGGCCGTGCCGGAGAAAACAGCGGTGCTTGTCTCTGCTTGCTCCTCCAGCGCTGCTGTGTTTCGTTTCAGTACAAAAAATGCTGTTCCCAGGAGAAAAAGCGAACACAGAATAGAGAAAAAACGTGTATATTGGCGTTTCATAGGTCTTCCTCCGGGGCGGCATCACAGAATGGGAAGCACAACATGGAAGGAATTAACACCGTTGCTGCTTTCGGCATGGATCTTTCCGTTGTGTAACTCGGTAATGCTTTGGGCAATGGACAGGCCAAGCCCATAACTATGGCTTAAGCTCCGTACTGTATCGGTGCGATAAAATCGCTGAAAAATCTTTTTCAGGTCCTTCGGAGCAATAGGGTCACCTTCGTCGGCGACAGTCAGGTGGCAGTGTCGCCCATCCCGCGTCAGGGTGATGACGGTTTTCCCGCCGCTGCAGCTATATTTCTGTGCGTTGTCCAGCAATATTTCCGTAAGCTGACGCAAGTGTGGCGCACTGCCATGGAGAAAGATATCTGCTTCAACGCTGCTTTCCAGCAGAAGCCCTTTTTCAAAAAAGAGCGGTTCAAAGGGGAGCAATGCGTCGGTTACACAGGCGCTGAAATTCAGATCTTCCCGGATGATTTTGGTGCTGCCATTATCCATGCGCGCAAGCTCGAGGAGACTCTCAACAAGGCCGCGCATCTGTTCCGCCATCGTAAGAATGTTGGAGGAAAACTGCTGACGCAGCAGTGGAGAATCGTTTTCCGCAGAAAGCATCTCGGCATTTGTCATGATTACCGTAAGTGGTGTCTTTAACTCATGAGAGGCATCCGATACAAATTGCTTCTGTTGTTTCCATGCCTGTTCAATCGGGTGTACTGCCCAGAATGCCAGCAGGATACTGAGGCCGAGAAATACCGTGAAGGTTATGGCTCCGGCAATGCAAAGTGTACGAACCAGGTTGTTCAGGATGACTGTCTCACTGGAAACATCCACAAAGACAAAGCGGCGCCCGGTGAAGTAGTCGCCTTGCTGGTAACGAAGGGAATAGTCGGCCAGATAACCTGACGTGTCCTCTAACGCCAGTGCAACTTCCAGCACTTCGTTGAGGTATTCGGTGTCACTCATGTCAAAGTAACCGCCGCCAGTGGCCGTGATGATTCCAAGACTGTTAATATCTAGAATAAAGTAGGGTAACCGTATGGTATCGTTGTTGCTGCGGAAACGCTCCGTATGAAGCGGTGTACGCAGAAGCTCCTGCATCAAGTCATAGGCTTCCTGTTCCAGGCCTTCCTGTGTGATATGAAGAATCCCGCCGAAAACTGTGCCCAGGATGATGGAGACAAGGACCATGTTGATGATAACAAATTTTATGCGAAGACGCTTGATCATGCGTCCTTCACCTCCAGGTGATAGCCGAGTTTACGGACGGCTTTTATGGCAATGTTAGAACCAATGCTTTCCAGCTTGCGCCGCAGAAAACCAACATATACCTCTACGTGGTTTTCTACTGCTTCAGAGTCATATCCCCATACTCTGGCGAGGATCACCTCTTTGGAAAGGTTTTTTCCTTTCGATTGAAACAGATAGCGCATAACATCGAACTCTGTTGCAGAAAGGCGTACGCTTTTCCCATTACAGACCAGCATTCCGCTGGACAGATCCAGCGCAGTGTTGCCATAGACCATTTCATCGACTTCGTTGCCCTGGCGGCGCAGTAAAGCGTTGATACAGGCGAGCAGCTCACGTGTGTCAAAGGGTTTGGTCAGATAGTAATCTGCACCGGCATTTAACCCGGCAATCCGGTCTTCGAGGTCTGCACGGGCTGTAAGCATAAGAATTGGTGTCGTGCAGCGTTTGGCCCTTACGCTGCGTGCAACTTCAAAGCCATTCATCCCGGGCATCATTACGTCAAGGATAAGAAGGTCGTAAATTCCCAGTTCAGCATATTCTGCGCCATCTATCCCATTATATACGGTTTCAACGGTAAAGCCTTTGCTCTCAAGCATAATCTTCAGAGAATCCGCAAGGAGTTTTTCATCTTCTACGATCAATATTTTCATAAGACGCCTCCAGCATCCACTACCATCGTCTATTGTTATACAATAGTATACTACACTGTGGACATGAAAAATAGCTGAAATTGATGAATTGACAAAATTCCAAAGATCCGTCAAGTGGTATCGAAGCCTTTGAAAAAGCATGTGCGTTAGTATATGCCAGTCGGGAATTACATGTCAGAATGCATAGAGCATTTGGCGGAAAGAGAAGCACGACTAGATAATAATAACAAAAATAACATGAATCTTTCGAATTGAAAGCATGAAAATACCTAATTTTGCGTATTTTGGCCAATTGACTTTAGCGTACAGAAAGAATAGAATAATTATGCTAAAATAGAAACATCCGGAGGTGTTCAGATGTATAAAGTAGTTACCAAGCGCTTCCTGAACGAAGCGAAATCTATCTGCCTTTTTGAAATCGAAGCCCCGTACATTGCCAAGCATGCCTACGCAGGCCAGTTCATTATTTTCCGTCTCGATGAGCAGGGCGAGCGTGTTCCTGTTTCTGTTGCCGGCTGGGACCGCGAAAAGGGCACTGTCTCTGTAATGGTTCAGGCTGCAGGCCGTACCACCAAGATGCTGCACACCGTGCAGGAGGGGGATTATATTTCCGACGTTGTTGGTCCGCTCGGCAAGGAGACCGAGATGGAAGGTCTGAAGAAAGTATGCGTTGTCGGCGGCGGTGTTGGCTGTGCAATTGCATATCCCATTGCCAAGGAGATGCACGCCAAGGGCATCGACGTCACCTTTATTGCCGGCTTCCGCAGCAAAGATATCGTCATCCTGAAGGATGAGCTCAAGGCTGCATCCAACAAGCTCATTATGTGCACCGACGACGGCACCTATGGTGAGAAGGGCTTTACGACCAACTTCCTGAAGGCTGAAATTGATGCCAACATCAAGGAAGGCAAGCCCCAGTTCGACCGCGTTATCGCCATTGGCCCGGACATCATGATGAAGTTCCTGGCCGACGTGACCCGCCCTTATGGCATCAGCACCATTATCTCCCTCGACCCCATTATGGTCGACGGTACCGGCATGTGCGGTGGTTGCCGTGTGATTGTTGGCGGCGAGACCAAGTTCGCATGTGTTGATGGCCCGGATTTCGATGCACACCAGGTCGACTTTGATTCCCTGCTTAAGAGAGCTGCATTCTACAAGGATGAGCAGGACGCTGCAGCACAGCACATTTGCAACATGACAGGAGGAAAGCGCAATGGCTAATCTGAAGGTAAACATGGCAGCCAAAAAGAATGAGATGCCTGAACAGGATCCCGTCGTCCGTGCAGCAAACTTTGATGAGGTTGCTCTGGGCTATGACCTGGCAATGGCCACTTCCGAAGCACAGCGCTGCCTTGACTGCAAGAATGCTCTTTGCCGTACCGGCTGCCCGGTCTCCGTTCGCATCCCGGAATTCATTCGTCAGATTCGCGAAGGCGATTTGGACAAGGCTTATGAAATCCTGACTTCTACCAACTCACTGCCTGCTGTCTGTGGCCGTGTCTGCCCGCAGGAAAAGCAGTGTGAGAGCAAGTGTGTCCGCGGTATCAAGGGCGAGAGTGTCGGTATTGGCCGCTTGGAGCGCTTTGTTGCTGATACCCACATGGCCAAGACCGAAAAGGGCGAGGTCAAGGTTCCTGAATCCAATGGCCATCGTGTTGCGGTAATCGGTTCCGGCCCCTCCGGTCTGACCTGCGCCGGTGACCTGCGCAAGATGGGTTACGATGTAACAGTTTTTGAAGCTTTCCACAAGTCCGGCGGCGTTCTGGTGTATGGCATTCCCCAGTTCCGTCTGCCGAAGGAAATCGTTGCTGCAGAAATAGAAAACCTGAAGGCAATCGGTGTTAAGATCGTCAACAACGTGGTAGTCGGCCGTTCCGAAACCATTGATGAACTGTTTGAAGACGGTTTTGAGGCAGTGTACATTGCTTCCGGTGCCGGTCTGCCTCAGTTCCTGCACATCCCCGGGGAGAACCTGATGGGTGTATATTCTGCGAATGAGATTCTGACTCGTACGAACCTGATGAAGGCGTATCGTGATGATTACGATACACCCATCAAGAAACTGCACAATGTTGCGGTTGTTGGTGCCGGTAACGTTGCAATGGACGCTTCACGTGTTGCCAAGCGTCTTGGCGCAGAGAATGTATACATTGTTTACCGTCGTGGTCGTGACGAACTGCCCGCACGTAAGGAAGAAGTTGAGCATGCTGAGGCTGAAGGTATTCAGTTTAAGCTCCTCAACAACCCCTGCCGTATTTTCGGCGACGAAGATGGCAAGGTATGCGGCATCGAATGCATCAAGCAGGAACTTGGTGAGCCCGACGCACGCGGCCGCAGAAGTCCTGTCGCTGTTCCTAACAGCAACTGGGTCCTGGATGTTGACGCGGTTATCATTGCTATCGGCACCAGCCCCAACCCCCTGATCAAGGATACTACGAAGGGCCTGAACATTACCAAAAAGGGTGCAATCGAAACCAGTGCTGAGGGGCTTACTTCCCGTGAAGGTGTTTTCTGTGGTGGTGACGCTGCAACCGGTTCCGCTACTGTTATTCTGGCAATGGGCGCAGGCAAGACTGCAGCAGCCAGCATCGACAAGTATATCAAAGGCAAGGCTTCTAAGTAAGCGCTGACCGTATAAGTATAGACCCGCACAGAGAAGCAACACTCTGTGCGGGCTTTATCTTGTGTCCCAGGCGATCTATCAGGGAAAACAGGGATAACGAACCTGTGCGAAGAATGGAAAGGAATGATAGTGTAAAATGAAAGTTTTACTGGTTAACGGAAGCAGTCACCGGAACGGAACAACGATGCAGGCTGTTTTGGAACTGCAGAATACCTTTGCTGAGGAAAATGTCGAGACAGAAATCTTCCAACTGGGAAGTGAGCCAATTGCAGACTGCCTGCAATGTGGCTCCTGCAGCCGGACCGGAAAATGTGCTATTGATGACGGGGTTAATGCTTTTGTTGAGAAGGCAAAGACTGCGGATGGATTTGTTTTTGCGACTCCGGTATATTATGCGCACCCAAGTGGAAGGATTCTGGCATTTCTGGATCGTGTCTTTTATAGTGGAGACAGTGAAATCTTTCGCTATAAGCCCGGTGCAGCTGTGGCAGTTGCCCGTCGGGGTGGGTGTTCGGCTTCCTTTGATGCCCTAAACAAGTATTTCGGAATAACGCAGATGCCGGTTGCCGGTTCAACCTACTGGAACAGTGTTCATGGGCTGCGGGCGGAAGATGCGTCAAAGGACGAAGAAGGTATGCAGACTATGCGCAATCTGGCACGAAACATGGTTTGGATGATGCGTTGTTTTGCGGCGGGGAAAGAAGCAGGTGTGCCATACCCTAAAATAGAACGTGCATTTGTTACGAATTTTATTCGATAGAGCTGTGACGATATAACTACTTTTTTTCTAAAGCAAATTAGCCAATGCTATCCGTTGTGGTAGCATTGGCTAATTTGATAATGCGCTGCAGGCCTGGAGAGATGCGAACCGGCAGCGGATAGAAACGATATAGAGGGAAATTATTCCTCGCAGTTTAAAACGATCTTGCAGATGTTGGTGCCGTTGATCATCATTTCGACAGCTTCCTTTGCCTTGGAAAGTGGCAGACGGTCAGTAACCATGCGGTCCAGACCCAGAGCCTGCCAGTTGTCCTCGACAAAACGGACGCCTTCTTCAAAGTCTTCCTGTGTATACAGACGGTTGCCAACCAGCGTGATTTCCTTGAAGGAAACCTTACCGATAATGAACTGATAAGCATCACCGGAGAGACCGAGAGAGAGAAGCTTGCCGCCACAACGGCAAAGGTCGGGCATCTGCAAAATACAGGATGCGGCTCCGGATGTATCGTATACAATATCAAATCCGCCACCGTCGGTAACCTCGCGCATAAGGTCCATTGCGTCGGTCTGGAGGGGGTTAATCGTTTCAATACCCATAGACTCGACAAACTGACGGCGAGGCTCGTTGATTTCAGAAATAATGACACGCTCTGCACCTGCAGCCTTAGCAAAAATGGCAATATACAGGCCAACGGTTGCACCACCGGAAATGAATATTTTGTCACCCTTCTGTACCTTCGAGTTGACCATGACATGGGCGCCAACAGCAAAAGGCTCGCCGAGAATAGCAACATAGTCAGGGGTTTCGTCACGGAGGGCTACCAGCTTGTCTACTGCAACGGTCGTGTATTCTTCATAACCGCCATCCGTATGGATACCCAGCAGTTTCAGGTTTTCGCAGACGTGAGTGAGGCCACGACGGCATGCTGCACAGGTACCGCAGGAAATGATAGGGTTCATCAAAACACGCTGGCCAAGGGTAAAGGGACCGGTGTAACCATCGGGCAGCGACTCAATCGTTCCCAAAATCTCGTGACCGAGAACGGTAGGAACGGTAGCAGTCATATGCTTTCCTTTGTAGACGGTTATATCGGAACCGCAGACACCGGCAAGCTTGATTTTGATCAGGGCTTCATTTTTACCGGGAACCGGAATGGGGAGATCGGTCATTTCCAGGTCAAGCCAGTTTTTTAATACAGCGGCTCTCATAAGTTTACCTTCTTTCAGGGCTGCTTGCCGATATAGGCAAGGATACCGCCATCAACATACAGAACATGGCCGTTTACAAAGTTAGAAGCATCCGAAGCCAGGAACACTGCAGGGCCCATCAGGTCTTCAGCCAAGCCCCAACGCTCTGCGGGCGTTTTGGCGATAATGAACTGGTCGAAAGGATGACGGCTGCCATCCGGCTGAATTTCACGAAGAGGAGCAGTCTGAGAGGTAGCAATGTAGCCGGGTCCAATGTCGTTGCACTGGATGTTGTATTTGCCGTATTCGGAGCAAATGTTGCGGGTAAGCATTTTCAGACCACCCTTTGCAGCTGCATAAGCGGAAACAGTCTCGCGGCCGAGCTCGGACATCATGGAACAGATGTTGATGATTTTGCCGTGACCCTTTTCAATCATTCCGGGGATAACAGCCTTTGAAACGATGAACGGAGCGTTCAGGTCAACATCGACAACCTTGCGGAAGTCTTCAGCGGACATTTCGAGCATCGGAATGCGCTTGATGATGCCGGCATTGTTGACGAGGATGTCAATGATTCCTAGTTCTTCGCGAACAGTGGCGACCAGTTTCTGCACCTGTGCTTCGTCGGTAACGTCGCAGACGTAGCCGTGAGCATCAATGCCCTTTTCTTTGTAAGCCTGGATTGCTTTATCTTTGGAGGCTTCGCTACTGCAGTTGAAGACGACGGTTGCACCTGCTGCAGCAAAAGCCTCAGCCATGGCCATGCCGATTCCGTGAGAAGCACCGGTAACGAGAGCAATTTTGCCCTCCAGAGAGAACTGCTTGATGATATCCATAATAATCTCCTTCTATCCTTTTAGTGTTGGAAACTCTTAGTTGTGTTTTTATCCTTGAGCTTGTATAATTAACAAAACGAGAAGATAAGGTTCGATAGGTTAGTGATGAACGAGAAAACAGTAATTTATCAGGGAATAACGAAGCTAATGGCGGATCCGGACATCTGTGAGCGCGAGTTTTACAGCGACTTTTCCCAGCGCTGGAACCGCTTGTTTCAATACACTCTGCAGGATAAAAATGTATATTTTAACACTGAAGATGTATCTGTGGTAACAGTTCCCTGCGCAATGCTGCAGGATTATGGGATGGACTTCCACATCAGCCAATACAAAATACACGAGTGGTTCCGTAAGGAATTACTGGGGAAGAAAAAAGTGGTCTTTGAGCCAAAGCGCTTTTTCCGTAGGATGAATGGCGAAATACACTATGACGGGGTACCATGTATCTACAATACAAAGGCTGAGGAACCGGCACTGACAGAGGATATGCGCAACATTGTTGCATGTGCGTTTCCGTCGAGTACACCGGATCTACGAATCGTATTCGGAAACAAGTGGATCCGGCAAAAATTCAATCCATTTCTAACGCGGCGCCTATCACTGTATCTGATTCGTACAGATTATGTGCCGGCCTTTTTGGCAGATTCCTTTGAGGTGTGTGTGTATCTTTTCCTGATGGATTACTGCATTATTAAGGAAGATTGCAAGAAGGTTAAAGATAAAGACCTGCGTAATCTGCTGCACATCTTTCGTCCGTCGCCCATGCTGCGTGTAAAACGGCTTCTTCCCTAATTATCGCTCCTGTTTTTCAAGTATCCTGCCCTGAGAATTCTCAGGGCAGTTTTTGATTACTTCAAAGTGCTGACAGGGAAAACATCCATGTCATCAAATTCCTGGTTTTCGCCACCCATTGCCCAAATGAAGGTATAGCTGGATGTGCCGCAACCAAAGTGCATGGACCAGGAAGGAGAAATGACGGCATCATAGTTCTTCATGACGAGATGGCGGGTCTGTGTCGGCTGGCCCATCATGTGGAAGAGAACGCCGTCTTCCGGCAGGTTAAAATAGGTATAAACCTCCATGCGGCGCTCGTGGGTATGAGGAGGCACAGAATTCCAGACGTTGCCTTCTTCCAACTGAGTCAGGCCCATAGAGAGCTGGCAGGTTTCCAAAACATCGGGATGGATAAACTGGTTGATCACACGCTTGTTCGAGGTCGCAGCGGCACCCAGGGGGGGCTTATTAGCCGACTCAAAAGAAATCTGAGTGGTTTTGCAGTCTTTGTGAGCCGGTGCGGAGACCAGATAAAAACGTGCGGGATTTACCGGATCATTGCTGCCGAAGAGAACGGTCTTTGTACTGCGGGAAATGTAAAGGCAGTCTTCAAAGCCCATTTCATAACGGACGCCGTCGGCTTCAATCCAGCCCGGGCCGCCAAGATTGAAGGTGCCGGCTTCGCGACGTTCGAGAAAATAATGAGTGCCAAAGTTGTGCCAGACATCAATGCCCTTATCGATGGGAAGACTTTCCTCAACAGGCATGATACCAAGGACGACCATACGGTCGACGTGGGAGTAGACGGCCTGGACGGTGTCGGGCTGATAAAGGTTCTCAATCAGGAATTCCTTGCGGAGTTCTTCAGTGGTGTAACGCTTTACGTCTTCAGGGCTGGCTGAGTAACGAATATCCATA
>JAZRWD010000174.1:0-6772 GCA_045599525.1 Candidatus Limivicinus sp.
CTTCGGTCTCGTACTCAACGTGAGCAGTGTTGATGGTGATACCACGTTCTCTCTCTTCAGGAGCCTTATCGATGGAAGAGTAGTCGGTATACTCAGCCTTGCCCTGGAATGCGAGGAACTTGGTGATAGCAGCGGTAAGAGTGGTCTTGCCGTGGTCGATGTGACCGATGGTGCCGATGTTTACATGGGGCTTGGATCTGTTGTACATCTGTTTTGCCATTGTAATATCCTCCTAATAAATGTTTGTTAATGAAGTATTTTCAGTGCATCAGGCCTTGCTGTGCACAAGAGCCTCCTGAAGGCTCTTCGGCAGCTCGATATAATGACTGGGCTCCATGCTGTAGGTTGCACGGCCCTGAGTCTTGCTGCGAAGGTCGGTAGCATAGCCGAACATGCTGGCCAGCGGAACGCTGCCCTCGATAGTTGCCGTACCGTTGCGGATATCCGTACCGTTGATCTGGCCGCGACGGGAGTTCATATCGCCCATAACATCGCCCATGTAATCGTCCGGAGAGGTAACAACAACCTTCATGATCGGCTCAAGCAGGGTGGCTCCTGCCTTCTGGCAGGCTTCCTTGAATGCCATGCTTCCGCAGATCTTGAATGCCATTTCAGAGGAGTCAACCTCGTGGTAGGAACCGTCCAGCAGAGTAGCCTTTACATCGACAACCTGATAGCCGGCCAGAACACCGGAGTTCATTGCGCCCTGGATGCCCTGGTCTACACACGGAATGAATTCCTTCGGGATTGCACCGCCGGTGACCTTATTGATGAACTCGTAGCCCTTGCCGGGTTCGTTGGGTTCAAGCTGAAGGACAACGTGTGCAAACTGGCCCTTACCGCCGGTCTGACGGGAGTAGCGGGTGTCAACAGTTGCGGAACGCGTAATGGTTTCCTTGTAGGAGACCTGCGGCTTACCGACATTTGCTTCAACCTTAAACTCGCGGAGCATACGGTCGACGATAATTTCCAAATGAAGTTCGCCCATGCCTGCAATGATGGTCTGACCGGTCTCTTCGTCCGTATAGGTCTTAAAGGTCGGGTCTTCTTCTGCAAGCTTCTGAAGGGCAATGCCCATCTTTTCCTGTCCGGCCTTGGTCTTCGGTTCGATTGCGACACGGATAACAGGTTCAGGGAACTCCATAGACTCCAGAACAATGGGATTCTTCTCATCGCAGAGAGTATCACCGGTAGTGGTGTTCTTCAGGCCTACTGCTGCTGCAATATCACCTGCGTATACCTTTTCGATGTCTTCTCTGTGGTTAGCATGCATCTGCAGAATTCTGCCGATACGCTCACGCTGTCCCTTGGTGGAGTTAAGTACGGCAGAGCCGGATTCAAAGGTGCCGGAATAGACACGGAAGAAGCCCAGCTTGCCAACGTACGGGTCAGTCATAATTTTGAATGCCAGGGCTGCGAAGGGTTCATCATCAGAAGGCTTTCTGGTGATTTCTTCGTCAGATTTGGGCACAGTACCCTTAACCGCATCGATATCAAGCGGGGAGGGCATGTAATCAACAATTGCGTCAAGAAGTTTCTGTACGCCCTTGTTTTTATAGGAAGTTCCGCAGACGACCGGCATCATCTCAACAGCAACAGTTGCCTTGCGAATTGCGGTCTTGATTTTTTCTACGGGGATATCTTCTTCCATCAGGAAAAGCTCAGCGATTTCATCGTCAAACATTGAGACGGAGTCGATCAGCTTTTCTCTGTACTCCATAGCCAGGTCCATCATGTCTGCAGGAATCTCTTCGGTGCGCATATCCTTGCCGGTGTCGTCATAGAACACGCGAGCGTTCATTTCGACGAGGTCAATGATACCGCGGAAGGTTTCCTCTTTTCCGATGGGCAGCTGAATGGGGACTGCATTGCACTTAAGGCGCTCATGAATCATGTCAAGGACATGATAGAAATCAGCACCCATGATGTCCATCTTATTGATGTAGATCATACGAGGGACATGATAGTGGTCAGCCTGTCTCCAGACAGTTTCCGACTGTGGTTCTACACCGCCCTTTGCGCAGAGGACAGTAACGCTACCGTCCAGAACACGAAGGGAACGTTCAACCTCGACAGTAAAGTCGACGTGACCCGGTGTATCAATGATATTTATACGCTTGCCATTCCAGAAACAGGTGGTAGCAGCTGAAGTAATCGTGATACCACGCTCCTGCTCCTGAGCCATCCAGTCCATGGTTGCTGTGCCATCATGAGTCTCACCGATTTTGTAGTTAACACCGGTATAGTACAGAATACGTTCGGTAGTCGTAGTTTTACCGGCATCGATGTGAGCCATAATGCCAATATTTCGCGTATTTTCAAGAGAGTATTGTCTGGGCATTGTTTCTCCTGGCGGGGTATATTACCATCTGAAGTGTGCGAAAGCCTTGTTGGCTTCTGCATTCTTGTGCATGTCTTCGCGTTTCTTAACAGAAGCGCCGGTATTGTTGCACGCATCCATGATTTCGCCTGCAAGGCGTTCCTTCATGGTCTTTTCGCCGCGCTTGCGAGAATACTCGACGAGCCAGCGAAGTGCGAGAGTCTGGCGGCGGGCAGGTCTTACTTCCTGCGGAACCTGATAGGTTGCGCCACCAACGCGGCGAGCCTTAACTTCCAGTGCGGGCATGACATTGTTCATTGCCTCGCTAAAAGCGTCCAGGGGCTCCTTGCCGGTCTTTTCCTTGATGATGTCGAAAGCGCCATAGACGACTTTCTGTGCGACACCCTTCTTGCCATCCAGCATAACGCCGTTGACAAGCTTAGTTACCAGAACACTGTTGTATACAGGATCGGGCAAAATTTCTCTTTTGGGAACATTACCTCTTCTGGGCACGTTGCTTCCCTCCTTCATTAAAAAATGGAATCATAGGTACTCGAACGTTATTCGTCCGTTGCGCCCCGGGGTTTATCCGCATTTATATAGATAAACGACAGGGCAGAATTGCCGCTGCAGTAAAATTACTTTTTCTTAGCAGCTTTGGGCTTCTTAGCACCGTACTTGGAACGGCTCTGCATACGGCCGTTAACACCCTGTGCATCCAGAGTGCCACGGATGATGTGGTAACGCACACCAGGAAGGTCCTTTACACGACCGCCACGGATCATAACAACAGAGTGCTCCTGCAGGTTATGGCCGATACCGGGGATGTATGCAGTGACTTCGTAACCGTTGGTAAGACGGACACGGGCGATCTTACGGAGTGCAGAGTTCGGCTTCTTAGGAGTAGAAGTACGGACTGCGGTGCAGACGCCTCTCTTCTGGGGGGAGCTCAGGTTGGTCTCCTTGTTCTTCAGGGTGTTCAGACCCTTCTGCATTGCAGGGGAGGTGGACTTATAGGTGACCTGTTCTCTTCCCTTTCTCACAAGCTGGTTAAAAGTTGGCATTATTTTCCTCCTTTCCTCGGGAAATATTTATAAAAAAGTCCCGCTCAAGCGAAGCTTTTTTATCAAATTTTACACAGTCACGCAGTTGTCTCACCCACATGGCCGTGCAAATAGAATATTAGCATAATAAACAAAAATAGTCAAGGAATTTTGTTGAAAAGCAATGTTTTTTTCTCCCCCGAAGGTGTCCTTCAGGGGAGAAAATACGGTTTCACTGCTGATAGTTGTGAGCTTGCTTCAGTACCATTTCCTTGACCTTCAGGAGACGAACCTTTGTAGAGTTTTCGTTTTCCTCAAGCTTCATGGTAATGTACTTGATGTTTTCTTCCAGTTCCGGAATCATCACATACTCCAGTGCATTAACGCGGCGGCGGGTCTTTTCGATCTCCTCTGCCAGCAGCTGCATGGTCTTTTCTACCTGTGCCAGCTGGAGCATATCCTCAAACACGCGTGCCATTTTGTCAAGCGCGTCATCCAGTTCACCGGACGTCTGTGCGAAGCCGTAAGGATAGATTTCCGACGGATCGTTGTTTTTTGTGCTGAAGCTGTAAAGCGGCACGTTTACACTCATTACGTTTTTATATTTCAGCCCGAGCTCCACACTCTGGCGGGGATATAGCAAAGCCTGTTCCAACATTTCCGGCGACATTATGGCGCTGGCAACCTGCAGAGAAGCAAATGCTCCCGTAAGTCCCTCCTCCACCTTTTCGCGGAGCTGTTTATTCAGCTTTACGATATCCATAAACTGGCGCATGAGTTCGTCGCGCTTATCCTTCAGCAGCTTGTGGCCGCGGCGAGCCGTTTTCAGTCGACCCTTCAGCTGGTTCAGCACCATACGGGTCGGTGTTACAGCGGTACCTGCCACTAAGCATCACCTCCAAATGATTTAGTATTGTGGTCGCTTTGGATAAGCTTTACTTTTTGGGGAGATATTTCTCAATATATTCCGGTTTGATTCGCTTGAGTTCGCGCTTGGGAAGAATGCTCAGCAGTTCCCAACCGATGTCCAGAGTTTCCTGAATACTGCGGTTAGCATTGTTGCCCTGGCTGACATACTTCTTTTCAAACGCCTCGGCAAACTTTGCGTAGAGCTTGTCATCATCGGATAGCGCAGCTTCACCAAGAATCGTCATCAGTTCCTTGGCATCCTTGCCTCTGGAGTAAGCAGCGAAGAGTTGGTTCATGGTGCCGGCATGGTCCTCGCGGGTCTTGCCTGCGCCGATGCCCTTGTCTTTCAGTCGGCTCAGAGACGGAAGCACGTCCACCGGAGGAACTATGCCCTTGCGGTGCAGTTCACGACTGAGGATGATCTGGCCCTCAGTAATGTAGCCCGTCAGATCCGGGATGGGATGGGTCTTGTCGTCTTCAGGCATCGTCAGGATGGGAATCATGGTAATAGACCCCTTGCTTCCCTGGCGGCGGCCTGCACGTTCATACATGGTGGCAAGGTCGGTATAGAGATATCCGGGATAGCCACGGCGACCGGGAACTTCCTTCTTTGCTGCGGAGATCTCACGCAGGGCTTCTGCGTAGTTCGTAATATCCGTAAGGATAACCAGGACCTGCATGCCCTTGTCAAATGCCAGGTACTCGGCAGCGGTCAGTGCCATTCGCGGAGTGGAAATTCTTTCGACCGCAGGGTCATTTGCCAGATTGGAGAAAACAACCGTTCTGTCAATAGCACCGGTCTCGCGGAAGCCATTAATAAAATACTCTGATTCTTCGAAGGTGATGCCGATGGCGGCAAAAACGACAGCGAAGGTCTCATTGTCGCCCAGTACGCGTGCCTGACGGGCTATCTGTGCGGCAAGAGCCGCGTGAGGCAGACCGGAACCGGAGAAAATCGGCAGCTTCTGGCCACGGACCAGAGTGTTCAGTCCGTCGATGGTGGATACGCCCGTCTGGATAAATTCTGCCGGGTAGGCTCTGGCAGCGGGGTTCATCGGCAAACCGTTAATGTCTCTGTGGTCTTCCGCGATAATTGCGGGACCGCCGTCGATGGGAAGCCCCATACCGTTGAAAACACGGCCGAGCATATCTTCCGAGACGGCCAGCTGCTGGGGGTGACCAAGGAAGCGGACCTTGGATTCTGCCAGGTTGATGCCCTGAGCAGATTCAAACAGCTGAACTACAGCCTTGTTTCCTTCAACTTCCAGAACCTTGCAGCGGCGAACGCTGCCATCCGGGAGCTCGATTTCGCCGAGTTCGTCATAGGTTACACCTTCAACGCTGTCCACAACCATCAGCGGGCTGGCGATTTCACGTATTGTTTTATACTCTTTTATCATCCTTCTTCGCCTCCAGCCACTGCTGCCTCAATTTCAGACTCCATGAGGGCCTCAATTGCCGCATAGTCTTGTTCAAACGTTGCAGGTGCAGCCATCTTAGCACGACCGATTTTCTCACGCGCACTGATGGCAAACAGTGCATTCATATCCGCGCCCTTGTCCAGTGCCTCGCGGCAGAGGGCATCGTAACGAAGTACGACATCCAGCAAACGGAACTGCTTTGCATAGGATGAATACGCGTCCTCATCCACAAACGCATTCTGCTGCAGGAAGTCTTCACGGATCATTTTTGCCGTCTCCATCGTAAGGCGGTCACCTGCGGAAAGTGCATCCTGGCCAACCAGACGGACGATCTCCTGCAGTTCGCTTTCTTCCTGGAGAATACGCATGGCCCTCTCGCGGTTCTGCATATAAGTTTCACCAAACTGTTCCGTGTACCAGGGGGCCAGGGTATCAATGTACAGGGAGTAGGAGGTCAGCCAGTTAATTGCCGGGAAGTGGCGGGCATATGCCAGGCTGGAGTCCAGAGACCAGAACACCTTGACGATACGCATGGTGGCCTGAGAGACCGGCTCGGACAGGTCGCCGCCCGGAGGAGACACAGCACCGACGGCGGTCAGGCTGCCGCGGCGCTCGTCGCTGCCCAGACACTGGACACTGCCGGCACGCTCATAGAACTGTGCGAGACGGGAGGCAAGGTAGGCGGGATAGCCTTCCTCGCCGGGCATCTCTTCCAGACGGCCGGACATCTCACGCAGAGCCTCTGCCCAGCGGGAGGTGGAGTCTGCGATGACTGCCACATCATAGCCCATGTCACGGAAATACTCTGCGATGGTAATGCCGGTGTAAATGGAAGCCTCACGAGCTGCCACGGGCATATCGGAGGTGTTTGCGATCAGCACGGTGCGCTTCATCAGGGACTCACCGGTGCGGGGATCCTTCAGCTCGGGGAACCCCCGCAGAACGTCGGTCATCTCGTTGCCGCGCTCGCCGCAGCCGATGTAGATAACGATATCCACGGCAGACCACTTGGCCAGAGCGTGCTGCAGAACGGTCTTGCCGGCGCCGAAGGGGCCGGGGATGGCCGCGGTGCCGCCCTT
>JAZRWD010000175.1:0-13259 GCA_045599525.1 Candidatus Limivicinus sp.
GTCCGTCGGTGATCAGTGCTACGGAAGAGCCAAGACCCATACCCGCAATAGCGGAGGTGGGGTTAAGCATCTCACGCATGCCGGGACCGCCCTTGGGACCTTCGTAGCGGATAACAACCACGTCACCGGCCTTGATGCCGCCGGCATAGATGACTGCGATTGCTTCTTCCTCGCTGTTGAAGACTCTTGCGGGACCCTCGTGAACCATCATTTCCTGTGCAACTGCGCTCTGCTTTACAACGCAGCCGTCGGGAGCGAGATTGCCGTAGAGAACGGCGATGCCGCCGGTGGCGGAGAAGGGCTCGTCGATGGGACGGATGGCTTCGGACTTCTTGAGAACGACAGTCTGCAGATTTTCCTCGATGGTCTTGCCGGTTGCGGTCATGCAGGAGGTGTCAAGAAGGTTAAGAGCGGTAAGCTCTTTCATGACAGCCCATACGCCGCCGGCCTGGTCAAGGTCTTCCATAAAGGTGTCGCCTGCAGGGGCAAGGTGGCAGAGATTCGGGGTCTTGGCGCTGATTTCGTTGACCATGTGAAGGTCCAGCTCTACGCCGGCCTCGTGGGCGATGGCGGGGAGATGGAGCATGGTGTTGGTGGAGCAGCCAAGGGCCATGTCAACAGTTTCTGCGTTGTGGAAGGCAGCAGGGGTCATGATATCACGGGGACGGATGTTCTTTTCAATGAGCTCCATGATCTTCATGCCGGTGTGCTTTGCAAGGCGCAGACGTGCGGAGTAAACTGCGGGAATGGTGCCGTTTCCGCGAAGAGCCATACCGATAGCCTCGGTCAGGCAGTTCATGGAGTTGGCGGTATACATGCCGGAGCAGCTGCCGCAGGTGGGGCAGGCGTTTTCAGTATATTCGGCAACGCCGTCCTCGTCGAGCTTGCCGGCCTTGTAAGCGCCGACTGCCTCGAACATGTGGCTCAGACAGGTGCGTCTGCCGTCGGACAGGTGACCTGCGAGCATGGGACCACCGGAGCAGAAGATGGTGGGAATGTTCAGGCGGGCTGCTGCCATGAGCAGACCGGGGACATTTTTATCGCAGTTCGGGATCATTACAAGACCGTCGAACTGGTGTGCAATGGCCATGGACTCGGTGGAATCGGCAATCAGGTCGCGGGTGACGAGAGAATACTTCATTCCCACGTGGCCCATTGCGATACCGTCGCAGACTGCGATGGCGGGGAACATGACGGGTGTGCCGCCTGCAGCGCGAACGCCGGCCTTGACTGCCTCGGTAATTTTATCGAGATTCATGTGACCGGGAACTATCTCGTTATAAGAGCTTACGATACCTACCAGAGGTCTGGAAAGCTCTTCATCGGTATAGCCCAGAGCGTAAAGCAGACTGCGGTTGGGAGTGCGCTCTACGCCGGATTTGACCTGTTCAGAAAGCATTTTGACTCCTTATCAGTTGGAAGCGGTGTCGAGATCCTTGTCGTCGCCCCAGAGCATCTGCTTGCGGAGCTGATCGCCAACGATTTCCATGGGGTGCTTTGCGAGCTGGTCGCGCTTGGAGTTGAAGAAGGTACGGCCCATGCTCTTGTTCTCTGCGATCCAGCGGCCTGCGAAGGTGCCGTCCTGAATGTCGGAAAGAACTGCGCGCATGTTTGCCTTGACCTGGTCGTGAGGAAGTACGCGGGGACCGCTTACGTACTCGCCGAACTCTGCGGTGTCGGAGATGGAGTAGTTCATTGCTGCAACGCCGCCCTTGTTGATAAGGTCGATGATGAGCTTCATTTCGTGGATGCACTCGAAGTATGCATTCTCGGGAGCGTAGCCTGCTTCAACGAGAACTTCGAAGCCGCACTGCATAAGGTCAACAACGCCGCCGCAAAGAACGGTCTGCTCACCGAAGAGGTCGGTCTCGGTTTCATCATGGAAGGTGGTCTCCATGATACCGGCACGTGCGCCGCCGATGCCTGCGATATAAGCAAGACCGATTTCGTATGCCTTGCCGGTTGCATTCTGCTCAACAGCAATCAGGCAGGGAACACCCTTGCCGGCAACATACTGGGAACGTACGGTGTGGCCGGGACCCTTGGGAGCTGCCATGAAAACGTCAACGCCTGCGGGGGGGACGATCTGCTTGTAGCGGATGTTGAAGCCGTGTGCGAATGCAAGTGCGTTGCCTTCTTCGAGGTTGGGAGCGATGTCTCTCTTGTAAACTTCAGCCTGAACTTCGTCGTTAACGAGCATCATAACGATGTCGCCCCACTTTGCAGCTTCAGCAACAGTCTTGACCATGATGCCGGCTTCTGCAGCAGCCTTGGCGCTCTTGGAGCCTGCACGGAGACCGACGCAAACTTCGCAGCCGGAGTCCTTCAGGTTCATTGCATGAGCATGACCCTGGGAGCCGTAGCCGATGATTGCGATCTTCTTGCCATACAGCTTGTTGATGTCACAATCCTTCTCATAATACATTTTTGCCATAGTTATATTCCTCCTTAAGTTTGGTGTCATCATATATGGTAGAACGCCCTCTTTCGATGGCGATTGTACCCGTCTTTGCAATCTCGAGAATGCCGTAATCCTTCAGCATGTCTGCGAGAGCCTTGGTTTTACCGACGTCACCCATCAGACCGATGGTCAGTGTTTCCAGACTGACGTCGATGATGCTGGCGCGGAAGATGTTGGCGAGCTGAATGACCTCTTCGCGGGTGTTGCGGTCCTTCGCCTGCACCTTGATCATAGCCATTTCCCAGAGAATGCAGGTGTTGTCACTGACGACCTTTACGGAAATGACCGGGTAGAGCTTGCGGCACTGGGCGGCGATCAGATCGATGGTGCTTTCGTCACCTATAATGCCGATGGTGATCCGGGTCACGGCGGGGTTTTCGGTATCGCCGCTGACGATGGATTCAATGTTATACCCCATACGGGTGAACAGACGGGCAACCTGGCTCAGGACGCCCGGGGTGTTCTCCACCAGAACGATCAGGGTATACAGCTTTCGGGTGAGATCTCTTTGTTTTTTCAACGTGGTTCCCTCCCTCAGCAAAGTGTGAAGTCGTCGATGTTCTTACCCGGAGAAACCATCGGGCTGACCATCGCGTCGATATCCAGCACACAGTCGATCACCGTGCCCTTGTCGGATTTAAGGGCAGCGGCAAAGGCCTCTTCCAGCTCGGCACGGGTGGTGACCCGTACGCCGTTCAGGCCGTAGGCTTCTGCCAGCTTTACAAAGTCCGGGCCGCGGTCCAGCGTTGTCGCGGAGAAACGCTTGCCGTACATAATGTTCTGCCACTGGCGGACCATGCCCAGTGTGCCGTTATCAAAAATCAGGGTAATGACAGGCAGACCGTAGTGCTCAACGGTGCACAGCTCGTGGCAGTTCATGCGGAAGCAGCCGTCGCCGGTCATGTGAATGACCTTACGGTCCGGGAAGGCGGTCTGTGCGCCGATGGCGGCACCGAGACCGAAGCCCATGGTTCCAAAGCCGCCGCTGGTGAGCAGCTGCCCGGGGAACTGGAAGTGCTTCTGCTGAATGGTCCACATCTGGTGCTGGCCGACGTCTGTTGCAATAATGGCGTCTGCCGGAGCAAGGGTGTCGACCACGTCGACCAGCTGCTGGGGGTTGAGGTACTCCGTCTCCGGGATGGTGACCTCGGCCTTCATGGCGGCAATGGTGGAGAGCCATTCCGGATGGCTGTACTGCGGGAGGTCCTGCAGCAGAGCGGAAAGGACGTCCTTTGCGGAACCGACGATATGGTGATCGGTCAGGACATTTTTATCAATTTCGGCACGATCGATATCGATCTGCACGATCTTGGCATTGGAAGCGAAGGTGTTGGGGTTCAGCGCAACACGGTCACTGAAGCGGCAGCCAACGGCGATCAGAAGGTCGCACTTGCTGCAGGCAACGTTGGAGGCCTTGGAGCCGTGCATGCCAATCATGCCGCTGGTGAGGGGATGATCGCCGGGGAAACCGCCGCCGCCCATCAGTGTGATGGCGACAGGAGCGTCGATACGCTCGGCAAAAGCACGGAATTCCTTGTGGGCACGGCCGCGGACGACACCACCGCCGCAGATGAGCATCGGGCGCTGCGCTTCGGCGATCATGTCGAGAAGCGTATGCATGTCTTCTGCATCGGGTTCATATCTGTGGCTGTCAGCAACGTCCTTAGAGAGCGGCTCAAAATCAATGCTCTGGTCCGCTGCCGTGACATTCTTCAGAAAGTCGATCAGAACGGGACCGGGACGGCCGCTGGAGGCAACGGCGAAGGCCTGACGCATGATGTGGGGGATCTGCTGGGCGTCACGGACCAAAAATGCAGCCTTGGTGATCGGCATGGCAATACCGGTGCTGTCGACCTCCTGGAAGGAATCTTTACCGAGCAGGCTGTCGCCAACGTTGCAGGAAATGAAAACGACAGGGGAAGAATCCAGATATGCGGTGGCAATGCCGGTGGTCAGGTTGGTAAAACCCGGGCCGGAGGTGGCGAAGCAGACGCCGACCTTGCCCGTTGCACGGGCGTAGCCGTCAGCCGCGTGGGATGCACCCTGTTCATGGGCGGTAAGCACATGCGTAATGCGGTCGCTGTAACGGTACAGTTCGTCGTAAAGGTTCAGAATGGTGCCGCCGGGGTAACCGAAGATGGTGTCAACACCCTGTTCCAGCAGGCATTCCATAATGACCTGAGTAGATCTCATTTTCACGGGGCAATTCCTCGCTTGTTTCAGATTTTACCGCTGCCCATCTGTAATGCGATGGTACCGGTGCGGACTACTTCCAGAATGTTGAAGGGCCGCATCATTTCTTCAAAATTATTCAGACGGTCGGTAGTGTCGGAAATCTCCATGGTCATGGAGGTGGGGGTCATTTCCATAACGCGGGCACCAAGAATGTCGCAGATGGTCATAATGCTTGCGCGGGTCTTGATGTTGGCGTTGACCTTGATGAGCATCAGCTCGCGGTTAATGCTGTTGGTCTCCTCCAGACGGCGGACCTTAATGACGTCAACCAGCTTGTTCAGCTGCTTTTCGACCTGTTCGTCTTCGTTGTTGCCGCTGTCCACGATCATCGTGATGCGGGAGACAGTGGGGTCATCGGTGACACCGACAGCCAGAGAATCAATATTAAAGGCACGGCGGGAGAAAAGATTGGTGACACGGTTCAGAACACCGGACTGGTTTTCTACCAGCACGGAAATGATTTGCTTCATGCCTTCCTCCTCAGTCGTTGATCGTAATGTCGGGAGATACGCGCAGCAGCAGCATGCAGGGGCCGTCTACCGCAAGGAAACGGTCCAGTGTTTCCTCAATGGCGTTTTCGTCGCTCAGCTCCATGCAGGGAATGCCGTAGGCTGCGGTAAGCTTGAAATAGTCCGGGCTGCCGTCCAGGGCAACACCGAAGGCACCGTGATACGGGTTCATGTTCTGAATCTGGTTTACCAGACCCAGCACATTGTTGTGGACCATAATAATCTTGATGTCATAATTGCGGCAGGAAATAGCCGCCAGTTCATTCATGGACATCTGGAAGGAGCCGTCACCGCAGACAACGATCGTCTGCTTTTGGGGGTCGGCCACCTTGACGCCGACAGCAGCGGGAAGGGAATAGCCCATGGTGCCCAGACCGCCGCTGGTGAGGAAACGGGTCCCGTTCAGATAAAGGTGCTTGCAGGCCCAGATCTGGTTCTGACCGACATCGACACAGACAGCGGCATCGTCTTCCAGTTTGCGGCCGAGAGCACGCATGACATTGCCGGGGCTGACGAAACCGTCGATTACCTTCAGCTCACGCTTCAGGTCTTCGGCACGCAGCGCCTGCAGCATTTCACGCCACTCGGAGCACTCTACAGTAATCTCTTTTTCCAGCAGCTGGCCGAGGATGATCTTTGCATCGCCAACCAGGGGAAGCTCGGACTGGATGTTTTTGCCGATTTCCGCCGGGTCAACATCGATGTGAATGGAGGGCATACGACGCTGAATCTCTTCGGGAGACATGATCGCACGGTCTGCCGCACGGGTACCGAGCATGATCAGAAGGTCAGACTTCGCCAGAGCCTTGTTTGCGGAGGCATTGCCAAAGCTGCCGATCATACCCATGTTCAGCGGGTGGTCGGTAGGCAGAAGGGAAAGCCCCATCATGGTCGTTACGACGGGAATACCGGTGGACTCGGCAAAGCGTAGCAGTTCTTCTTCCGCATGTGCCAGGAAAACACCGCCGCCGGCACACAGGACCGGATGACGGGCGCTGGCGAGGGCGCGGACAACATGAGCGATCTGCTTGTCGTTACCGCGGACACTGGGGCAATAGCCACGAATGGCAACTTCCTCCGGGAAGACCGGATCAGGAACCTCCTGGTTCTGCACATCCAGCGGAATGTCGATCAGGACAGGGCCGGGACGACCCGTGGAAGCAATTTTGAAGGCTTCCTTGATGATGCGCGGGAGGTCTGCAGCGTTTTTTACCAGGTAGGAGTGCTTGGAATATGCAGCAACGGAGCCAGTGATATCGACTTCCTGGAAAATATCCTTACCGAGGCGGGTAGAGGGAACCTGACCGGTGAAAGCGACCATGGGGATCGAATCCAGATGTGCAGTGGCGATGCCGGTCAGCAGGTTGGTTGCGCCCGGACCGGAGGTGACCAGACAGACACCCGTCTTACCGGTGATGCGTGCGTAGCCGGAGGCCATGTGGCCGGCGTTCTGCTCTGTGCGGACCAGCGTATAACCGATTTCGGGTATTTCTTTCAGCGCGTCGACAATGGGGCAGATGGTAGCTCCGGCGTAGCCGAAAATATGGTCGACCCCTTCGCGGAGTAATGCTTCAGTAAATATCTGAGATCCAGTCATAGCCTTTACCTCGTTAGTCTCTGCGCAGAGCGCAAAAAACGTGAAAACATAGAATGATTTATCTTTAATTATATAGAAGAGTGGAACGGTTGTTCTTCGGTGAACAGGAACCGGTAAACGGATGCGAGCAGGAAAGCAGGCAAATAAAAAAACAGCCCCCGTCTCATCAAACAAGAGACGAAAGCTTCACTTCCGCGGTACCACTCTGATTGGCACAAGGCCCACTTATTCCCGGCGGCCAGTATGATGGCCATCAGGTCTCCTGGATAATGGGGGAGAAGCCCAGCCACACCTAATAATACCGTATATCGTGTATGTTCAGCGTGACGACTCAAGGGTGATGTATTCCCTCTGCTCAGCACTGCCTTTCAGCAACCGGCAGCTCTCTGAAGCGTCTGCAAAGGATTTGATCCCTGTCACAGTCTTTTTTTAATATTGAAGAAGAGTTTATCTTTTTCTCTCCTGTTTGTCAAGTGATTTTTCACGAGCAAGTGCAAAAATGCGGAAATAGACAACTTTGACAGATTTGTCACGGACGAATGTCCTTGAATGACGGACAAAACAACGGCGAAACGCAGATATTTTCCGGAATTCAGGGAAATTAGCAGAGGGAAATAAGTGCAAAACTGCGTAAAAAGAAAAAATATGCATTAATTGCAATTAGGTAATCGCATAATCAGAGCAGAACCGTTCTGCTTTAGCCAATTTTGCGCTGCACGGTAATCCGGCAGGACCTGTTCGACATTTTCCCAAAAACGTGGAGAGTGGTTCATTTCCAGGCGATGGCACAATTCGTGCACCACGACATAGTCCCGGACCTCCGGCGGACATAGCATCAGAAGGCAGTTGAAATTCAGATTTCCCTGACGGCTGCAGCTGCCCCAGCGTGTTTTCTGTGCGCGAATGGAAACGCGGCCGTAGGAAACACCGAGGAGTGCGGCGTAGTTCAGCAGACGGATCCGCAGGTCTGCGGCGGCAGCCTGCTTCATGAGCGTTAATTCTGCTTCTGTGAATGGTGGCTGATGCTGTATGCGGGCGGCTTCCTGCAAATGGGCAGCGATCCAGTCGTCCTTTTCTTCCAGGAAGGCCTGAATAGCGTACTGCGGCAGCCTCCTCGGGGCGCGGATGAGGATAGTTCCGTCCGGCTTTACCTGGAGGGAAAGAGAGCGGCGGTCACTGCGAACCAGTTCGACCGGGTGATTGCGGTAGGTGATTCCTCTCATGGTAAGACCTCCTTTTTTATAATATGACGAATATCCAAATAATATGACGAATACTCCGGCGTTCACGGCCCTATTGCTCAATATTGTAGCACATCTGTCAAGAAAAGTGCGAAATGCCGGCGAAAAAACTCTGTCCGGAAGCGAGTTCCGGACAGAGTCGGGGGTGAGAAGATTTTTCTGCGCTGTGTGCTTACATGCCCAGCAGGATGCCGGCGGCAGCGGAAATGACGATGCAGAGAATGGGGTGGGGTTTGAATTTGCGGAAAGCGAAAAAGACAATAACTGCGAGGGCAAAAGCGAACCACTGAACGGAGTCCGGTCCGATTGCGGCAAAGGAAAAGCTGCTGCTGAGAAAAGCCAGACGGGCAATGCCACAGAAGGCGACCGCAATCAAGGCGGTGGAAGCGGCACGAAGACCGTAGAAGGCATAGTTTACATACTTGTTATCCTTAAACTGCTGCAGGATACGGCTGACCGCAAGGATAACGAGGATGCTGGGGGTGATGAGGCCCAGCGTGGCGATCAGACAGCCGGGAATGCCGCCAATGATGTATCCGACATAGGTCGCCATATTTACGCCCATCGGGCCAGGCGTGGATTCGGAAACGGCGATCATGTTAGAAATATCCTGCGTGGTGAACCAACCGGTGTTGGCGCTCATCTCATACAGGAAAGGGAGTGTGGCAAGACCGCCGCCGACGGCAAAGAGGCCGGTCTTGAAGAACTCAATAAACAGGCTGAGGTACAGCATTATGCACCCTCCTTTCCACCGGAGGCCGGTTTGGCTTTCCCCGCAGTCCGGGTTTTAATGAGAACACCGGCGATACCTGCGCAGATGACAAGGAGCGTCGTCGGGACTTTGGTAAACAGGGAAACAGCAAAAACAACTGCGGCGAGACCCCAGGTCCAGCTGTCCTTCAGAGATTTTTTACCGAGCTTCAGAATGGCATCCAGCACAAGCGCACAGACGCAGGCACGGATGCCGGCCAGTGCATGCTGTACGACAGCATACTGGGCAAAGTTCTGCAGGCATGCGGAGATGATTCCGATGATGACAAGCGAGGGGGAGATTACACCGAGCGTGGCGACCAGTCCACCAAGGTCGCCCTTGGTGCGGTAGCCGACAAAGGTTGCTGTATTGACCGCGATGATGCCGGGCGTGCACTGGCCGATGGCGTAATAATCCATCAGTTCATCTTCCGTGACCCAATGCCGCTTTTCCACGACCTCGCGCTGCAGGATGGGCAGCATAGCATAGCCGCCGCCAAAGGTGAAACCACCGATGCGCGCAAAGGTCAGATAAAGATCCAGATAGGGATTCATGAATTACTCTCCTGACAGTTCAAAATTAGCATGCTGATTGTACTCTCTGCAGGAAGAAGTGTCAAACGAATATCGCAGAATATGGGCTGATAAAGGGTGAGACTTATGATACAATAATAAAAGAAGAAAAGAGAAGTGGAATGAAGATCGGAATGAAAAAAGTGGCATTAGGGGGGCAAAAAACGTGGAGTACTATTCTCTGAATCAATACTGCCGGGATGTTTTTGGCCGCAAGCTGTATAAGATTGCCCTGGACGGGGGCTTTACCTGCCCAAACCGGGACGGAACGCTGGACACACGGGGATGTATCTTCTGCGATGGCGGTGGCTCCGGTACCTTTGCTCAGCCGGGAACGATGGGCATTACGGAGCAGCTGGAGCGGGGAAAAGCGCTTGTTGAGGCAAAGCTGCCAAAAGAAGAACCACACAGCTATATTGCCTATTTTCAGAATTTTACCGGTACCTATGCGCCGGTTTCGCGTCTGCGGGAGCTGTATACGGAAGCCATCCGCCATCCGGAGGTTGCTGCACTCTCGGTTGCCACCCGCCCGGATTGCCTGGGGGAGGAGGTCATCGCCCTGCTGGAGGAGATGAACCGGAGCAAACCGGTCTGGGTCGAGCTGGGGCTGCAGACGATACATGAAGAAACGGCTGCCATTATCCGCCGGGGGTATGCGCTGCCGGTATATGATGACGCGGTTGCCCGCCTGCAGGGACGGGTCTCGGAGATCATCACGCATGTGATTCTGGGCCTTCCGGGCGAAAGCAGAGAAATGATGTTGCAGACAGTCCGGCATGTTGCCGGATGCGGCTCAACCGGGATCAAGCTGCAGCTGCTCCATGTATTAGTGGGGACGGACCTTGCGGAGCAGTATCGGCAGGGACGGGTTCCTGTGATGAGTATGGAAGAATACATTCAGACGGTAGTGGACTGTCTACGGGAGCTTCCGGAGAAAATGGTGGTCCATCGTCTGACAGGGGACGGCGCAAAACGGGACCTGCTGGCGCCGCTGTGGAGTGCGAATAAAAAGCGGGTGCTGAATGCGATGCGAAAGGCGATCGCTGAGGCAGAGTGAACCAAAGTCGGGGGTAACTGGCCGAACAGCGGGTCGCGGATCAGGATCGAAAAGAGCAGGACGAAAAGAGAAAAACAGACAAACAGACAAAGAAAAGGGGGCCGTCTCATTTGGAGACAGCCCCTGTTGTTTTCATGTGTAAAGGTGAGTTGAAGAAAAGTGGAAGAATGGCAAAAGCCGGTTTGCTGACCAAGCAAAAAAATGCGAAAAAATAAGAGAAACCATCAAAAATGATGGTTTCTCCTGGCACGCCCTAAGGGATTCGAACCCCTGACCTTCTGGTCCGTAGCCAGACGCTCTATCCAGCTGAGCTAAGGACGCATATGAGTTGTGTTCCTCATTGCTCGTGTATATTAGCACAGGAAAAATTAAAATGCAAGAGTTTTTTAAAAAAAATAAAATTACGATTCGGAAACATGAAATTACAACATGACGCGAGAATCGGAAGCCGGCATATGGTCAGAAACAGGTCTTTGGGATGATAAAACGGAGAAACTGACATTTCCACATTATTTCCAACAAAAATGTTGGAAAATACAGGGATAATAAAAAGACAGCAGTACAGAGAACATGGGTAAAAAAGGAGAAATCTTCATAATTATTTTGGTTGACGTCATTTGGACGGAATAGTAAAATAATGTATACGAAGAAAACTGACGCTGCAATACAGGTGGGCATCATTATGAGAAGAACATTCAGATGGGATAAAAAATATTTATACTGGGGGATGACGGCCTTCCTCGTGATCACTGCCTGCGTGTTACTGGCCTTTGTCATGGGGAATATTCTTATCGTTCGCGATTTTTTCGCGAAGCTGATTCGGATTTTCAGCCCCTTCATCTGGGGCCTGGCCTTTACCTATTTCCTTGGCCCTTTGGCCAGCCTGGTTGAACAACGGTTTTTTGTGCCGTTTTGCCGAAAGGTTTCCGAGAAAAAGAATGCGGTGCTTAAGAAAAACCGTCCCGTTGCACCGGAAAAGCTGAACCGGGTCGCACGAGTTCTCTCTGTGCTGTTCGCCGAAATCGTGTTGCTGCTGGTGATTCTGGCATTGGTTGCTCTGATCATCCCGCAACTGTACACCAGCGTAGAAACGGTTGTCATCAACAGCAAGACCTATCTGGATACGGCAACGGCCTGGCTGGGGGAAGTGCTGGAAAACAATACCTGGTTATCGGAACAGATTCAGGAATATATCCTGGAAGTCACCGGTGGCCTGAGCGATTCCATGTTCACCTGGTTGCGGAACACCTTCCTGCCTGGCCTCAGTACACTGGTCACCAGTGTGTCCTCCGGTGTGTATCAGACCGGTAAGGCCATCTATAACCTCGTGATCGGCATGATCGTATCCGTATATCTGCTGGGGGATAAGGAGCATTTCAAAGCCAATTCCGTACGCTTACTCTATGCCATCTTCTCCATTCAGCAGGCAGAGCGGATCCGCAAATCCCTTCTTTTTGCCGACAAGACCTTCCGCGATTTCTTTGCCGGAAAGCTTCTGGATTCGGCCATCATTGGTGTCATCTGTTACGTCGGCTGCATTTTTATGCAGATGCCGTATGCTCTGCTTGTCAGCGTTATCATTGGTGTAACGAATATTATCCCATTCTTTGGCCCGATTATCGGTCTTGTTCCGACCGCGTTGCTGATCCTGTTTGTAAGCCCCGTCAAGTGCCTCATGTTCGTGATCTTTATCCTGATCCTGCAGCAGGTGGACGGCAACTTCATCGGCCCCAAAATTCTGGGCAGCTCCATGGGAATCAGCGGCTTCTGGGTCATGTTTTCCATTCTTGTCGGTGCAGGCTTCTTTGGTTTCTGGGGAATGCTGCTGGGCGTCCCTGTGTTTGCCGTGCTGTTTGAGGGCATGAAGCAGGTGGTCAACAGAAAGCTTGCCCGCAGTGATCTTCCCGTTGAGGGAAAGGATTACATTGACTTACAGCGGATAGATCCGGTCACGATGCAGCCAATCTATAAAAATGACAGCCAGGTGGAATCCACCCGGCTGATAAAAGAAGAGAATAAAAAGTAATCGTTAACGGTGTGCCAGCTTCTGTGCTGCTTCGGCAAGCGCATTGCAGAGCGCGTCGACGTCCTCCATGGTCGTAAAGCGGGAAAGGCCGATACGAATGGCGCCGTCGATGGTGGCTGCATCCAGACCCATGGCCTCCAATACGTGGCTCCGCCCGCCCTTTTTGCAGGCGGAGCTTTTTGATACGTAAACTTCCTGTGCTTCCAGGTAATTCATCAGCACTTCGCTGCGCCAGCCGGGCAGGGAAATGCTGAGAATATGAGGTGCACCGTTTCCAATAATGATCGCCTCGGGTATCTCGCCGGAAAGCCGTTCAATAATATGCTGCTTTAGTTCCTGCATAACGCTGCCGGTATTCCCGGCGGCTTTTGCCGCAGAGCATGCTGCGGAAAAGGCGGCAATCAGCGGAAGAGATTCTGTGCCTGCCCGTCGACCGCCTTCCTGCCCACCGCCGACAATAAAGGGCTTCAGCCGGAGGCCTTCGCGGATATAGAGCGCACCGATCCCCTTGGGAGCGTGTATCTTATGGCCGCTGATGCTGATCAAATCTGCACCAAGGGTGCGGGCAGAGAACGGGACCTTCAGAAAGGCCTGAACGGCGTCCGTGTGAAGCAGGGCCTGCGACCCCGCTTTTTTCAGCGCTTTCGCAATAGCCGCGATATCCGTTACAGCTCCGGTTTCGTTGTTGACGAGCATCAGAGAAACGAGTATTGTATCCGGGCGGAGGGCTTCCCGCACGGCATCCACAGAAATACTGCCGTCCGCGGAAGGGGTTAATCGGGTAACCGCAAAACCGCGATGCTCCAGCTC
>JAZRWD010000176.1:0-12480 GCA_045599525.1 Candidatus Limivicinus sp.
ATCGACACATGGCTTATTTGGAAGCTCTCCGGCGGCAAGATCCACGTAACCGATGTGACCAACGCCAGCCGCACAATGCTTTACAATATTCACGACCTCAAATGGGATAAAGAACTCCTGAGCATGCTGGACATTCCCGAATCCATCCTTCCGGAAGTCAAGCCTTCCAGCTGTGTTTACGGCATGACTGATCCTTCCATCTACGGTGGCGAGATTCCCATCTCCGGCGCCGGCGGCGACCAGCAGTGCGCTCTGTTCGGTCAGTGCTGCTTTGACGAAGGCGAGTTGAAAAATACCTACGGCACCGGCTGTTTCCTGATGATGAACACCGGCACAAATATTATTAATTCCAAAAACGGCCTCGTTACCACGATTGCTGTCGGTTTTGAGGACCATGTCGAATATGCTCTTGAAGGCAGTATCTTCATGGCAGGTGCAGCGGTTCAGTGGCTTCGCGACGAGCTTAAGGTCGTGAACTCCTCTGCCGAAAGCCAGCGCTATGCCGAATCCGTGGATGATACCGCTGGTGCTTATGTTGTTCCTGCCTTTACCGGCCTCGGTGCACCGTACTGGAGCCAGAATGCCCGCGGTATGATTACCGGCATCACCCGTGGTTTCAACCGTGCACACCTGGTCCGCGCAACCGTTGAGTCCCTTGCTTATCAGACCTATGACATTGCCAAAGCGATGGAAAGCGATCTGGGCAAGCCCATCACTTCTCTGAAGGTCGACGGCGGCGCATCTGCCAACACCTTCCTCATCCAGTTCCAGAGTAACCTGCTGAACGCCAGCGTATATCGTCCCAAGTGCATCGAAACTACCGCACTTGGTGCAGCTTACCTCGCCGGTCTTGCTGTCGGTTACTGGGAAAGCATCAATGACGTCCGTGCAAACTGGGCTGTCGACAAAGTCTTTGAACCGCGTATGCCGGCCGGTATGCGTGAAGAGCTCATCGACGGCTGGCACAAGGCTGTAGATTGCGCTCTCTACTGGGCAGAAAAATAATCAACAAATTTTTCCGGGAGATACCTTCGGGTATCTCCTTTTCTAGGCAAAATCATACGAAAGTTCAGTAAAAACCTCTGTATCCGTACAAAATAGTTGATTCTTTTTCCTGTTTACGATATAATTTCCAGCAGCGATATCCTATATTATTTATTAATTCTGTTAATTTTTATTTTTTGGAGGATCATTATGGCTCTCGTAACTACGAAAGAAATGTTCGCCAAGGCTTATAACGGCGGCTATGCAATCGGTGCTTTCAACGTCAACAACATGGAAATCGTTCAGGGCATCACCGAAGCAGCAAAGGAATGCAACTCCCCGGTTATCCTGCAGGTCTCCAAGGGCGCCCGCAACTATGCCAACCCCACTTACCTGACCAAGCTTGTTGAAGCCGCTGTTATCGACACCGGCCTGCCCATCGCACTCCACCTCGACCACGGCGACAGCTTTGAAACCTGCAAGTCCTGCATCGACGGCGGTTTCTCCTCTGTTATGATCGACGCTTCTTCCAAGTCTTTCGACGAAAACATTGCTATCACCCGCAAGGTCGTTGAGTATGCTCATGACCACGGCGTTGTCGTTGAAGCAGAGCTCGGTACCCTCGCCGGCATCGAAGACGAAGTTCAGGTTTCCGCAGAAGACAGCTCCTACACCCGTCCGGAAGACGTACAGGAATTTGTCGAGCGCACCGGCTGCGACTCTCTGGCCATTGCTATCGGCACCTCTCACGGCGCATATAAGTTCAAGCCCGGCACCAACCCCCAGCTCCGCTTCGACATTCTCGAAGAAGTAGCAAAGCGCCTGCCCGGCTTCCCCATCGTTCTCCACGGTGCTTCTTCCGTTCCCCAGGAGTTCGTTGCTCTGATCAACCAGTACGGCGGCAACATGCCCGGTGCTATCGGTGTCCCCGAAGACCAGCTCCGTCACGCTGCTGAGCTTGCTGTCTGCAAGATCAACATCGACTCTGACCTGCGTCTTGCCATGACCGCCTCCATCCGTAAGCACTTTGCTGAGAACCCCGCAGACTTTGACCCGCGCCAGTATCTGAAGCCGGCACGTGCTGCCATCAAGGCAATGGTCAAGCACAAGATCATCGACGTTCTCGGTTCCAACGACAAGATCTGATTTATCACGAAAAACATTGCTTTATACGGCCTGCTTCCACGGAAGCAGGCCGTATTCCACAATTGCCGTCATTCACAATCTGTTTACAGCCTCATCTCACTTTTTCAGTTTTGTTTTAACGTTCCGCGTTAGAATGCAGACATAACAAAGGAAACAGTCTTTAAAAAGAGCGAATGACTTTGTAAAATTGAATGAAGGAAGGAAGTATTTAATTATGTATGATGAATTCAACAGCATGAACACCGGTTCTTTTGCCGAAGCTTCTTTCTCTGCCGCACAGATCAAGCAGAAGAAGAATCGGACCCGCAACAAGATTACCGCCATTGCACTGGCCTGCACGATTCTCGGTGGAATCGGCGGTGCCGGACTCGCCTCTGCCATCGGACAGACCTCCGCTTCTGCCGATGGCCTACCCCCAACGGTTATCCATCTCGCTTCCCCGGAGCATAACGCCGTTCTTCTGGAAACCGTTTCGACATCGCAGCTGACCGATGCCGATATCTATGCCCAGAATGTGAACTCTACCGTTGGTGTTACGACGTCGATCACCACAAATTACTGGGGCTATACCACCGAAGCAGCCGCCTCCGGCTCCGGTTTTATCGTCAGCAGCGACGGTTACATTCTGACAAACTACCACGTTGTCGAGGATTCCAACTCCATTAAAATTTCCCTGTATGATAACCGCAGCTTTCCTGCAGAACTCATTGGCTACGACGAATCCAACGACATCGCAGTCCTGAAGATTGACGCAACCGACCTTACTCCGGTTGTTCTGGGTGATTCCTCTGCCCTACGCGTCGGTGACCACGTTGTCGCAATCGGCAACCCGCTTGGTGAGCTCACCTTCAGCCTGACCCAGGGTGCAGTATCCGCTTTAGGCCGCGAGGTTACCTTCTCCAACGGTACCCGGATGGCCCTCATTCAAACCGACGCTGCCATCAATTCCGGCAACTCTGGTGGTGCCCTGTTCAATTCTTACGGCGAAGTGATTGGCATTACCAATGCCAAATACGGTGGGTCCAGCTCCTCCGCCTCTGTGGATAACCTCGGCTTTGCCATCCCCATCAATTCCGTCAAAAATATTGTTACCAGCATCATTGAAAAGGGTATGATTGAAAAGCCTTACATCGGCGTTTCGATCCTCACCGTTTCCGAGAATGTCCAGGCCTACGGTTTGCCCGCAGGTGTATCGATTCAGGAAATCGTCGATGACAGTCCCGCTGCGGAAGCCGGCCTGCACCTCAATGACATTATCACAGAAGCGGATGGAAACACGATCATCACCGCCAGCGACCTGACCACTTATGTCAGTTCCCTTGCTCCCGGCGCAGAAATGACCCTTAAAGTTTACCGCGAAGGCAGCTATACCGAAATCACGGTAAAAGTCGGTGTAAAGCAGTCCACTGCCCTTCCGGAAAAACCGGAAAAAGAGGAAAGCACCCAGCAAAGCAACCAGAATTGGAGCAACGACTTCCCCAGCAACTTTGGCAGTATTTTCCCGGGCTTCGGTTCCGGTTTTGGTTCCGGCTTCGGTTATTAAGACAAACGATTCCTGTAATTCCTGTAACCAACGCGATACCATGTAACGAATGCGGCTCCCCCATCAGACGATTCTGATGGGGGTGTTTTCGTCCCGCGAATCATTCGCTCATTTGTGCCGATAGCCCGAACCGAAAACTATTATCGTGATGGCCAAGCGCGTTGCCGGTCTGTGCGGAAAAACGCAGCAGAGTCTCCCCTGCTGTGTTTTTGCGTTATTTCAAATAGTCTGTTTTATGTCTGAGAATCAGAGAGCGTTCGTCTTGTTGACCAGTGCAGTCAGGTCGACATACTCGGCTTCGCTTTCTTTTTCCTCATCGGTGTTGGTCTCAAAATCACGGTAGATGGAGAGGCCGGTACCGGCAGGAATCAGCTTACCAATGATAACGTTCTCCTTCAGACCGACCAGGTGGTCGATCTTGCCCTTGATTGCTGCGTCAGTCAGGACCTTTGTGGTCTCCTGGAAGGAGGCCGCAGACATCCAGCTGTCGGTGGCAAGAGAGGCCTTGGTGATACCAAGCAGAAGCTGCGTATAGGTTGCGGGTACAAGACCTTCTTCGCCGGCTTCGGTACGCTTCTTAATTTCTGCATTGGCAGCCTTGATCAGGGCAACGTCGGTAACGGAACCGGAGAGCAGATCGGTGCTGCCTGCATCGTCAACCTTACCCTTGCGCATCATCTGACGTACGATAACTTCGATATGCTTGTCGTTGATATCAACGCCCTGCTGACGGTAAACCTTCTGGACTTCGCTGGTGATGTAGCTACGTACGCCCTGGCGGCCATACTGGTCGTCGCTTACGCCGCGGATGCTCAGAACGTCGTGCGGGTTCAGTGCACCGGAGGTGAGCTCCTGTCCACGATCAACGTGGTCACCATTGTGGACCAGGATACCGGCAGAGTGAGGAACAGTGTAAACACGGGTCTCACCCTCGGCTTCGTTGGTGATGGTGATGGAGTACATAACGCCCTTGCGAGCTTCTTCGATGGAGATCGTACCGGAAATTTCGGCAAGAATAGCCATCTTCTTGGGTCTGCGTGCTTCGAACAGTTCTTCAACACGGGGAAGACCCTGGGTGATATCGTCACCTGCGACACCACCGGTATGGAAGGTACGCATTGTCAGCTGAGTACCGGGTTCGCCGATGGACTGTGCAGCAATAACGCCGACAGATTCGCCCATGTTGACCGGCTTGCCGACAGCCAGGTTGATACCATAGCAGCGTGCGCAGACGCCAACCTTAGCTTCGCAGGTCAGAACGCTGCGGATGAGAACCTTATTAATGCCGTGAGCTTCAAGAATGTCTGCATCCTTGGAGACCAGCATATGGTCAGTGTTAAAGAGAAGTTCGCCGGTTGCGGAATCGGTAATCGGAGCTGCGGGGAATCTGCCGTGGATGGCAGCGCCAAAGCTCTCGACCATCTGGCCACGCTCATACAGGGCAGAGGCGATAACACCTTCTGTGGTGCCGCAGTCGGCCGAACGAATAATGACTTCCTGGCAGACGTCGACCATTCGACGGGTCAGATAACCGGAGTCTGCGGTACGCAGAGCAGTATCGGCCATACCTTTACGTGCGCCACGGGTAGAAATGAAGTATTCCAGAACGGACAGACCTTCACGGAAGTTGGACTTGACCGGGATTTCAATGGTCTTACCTGCAGTGTTTGCCATCAGGCCACGCATACCGGCCAGCTGACGGATCTGGTTCATGGAACCACGGGCACCGGAGTTTGCCATCATGTAGATGGGGTTATACTCGTCAAGAGCCTTCTGCAGTGCTTCGGTAACGTCCTTTGTTGTGGTCTCCCACTCGGAAACGACCAGACGATAACGTTCGTCGTCGGTAATAAAGCCGCGCTTATACTGGCGCTCGATCTTCACGACCTCATCTTCGGTAGACTTGATCAGCTCATTCTTTGCGGAAGGAACGGTCATGTCGGCAACAGAAATCGTGATTGCGGCAATGGTGGAATACTTATAGCCAAGAGACTTGATGCTGTCCAAAACCTCAGCAGAGATGGTAAAGCCGTGCTTCTCAATGCAGCGGTCAATGATGTTGCCCAGCTGCTTCTTGCCAACCTGGAAGCTGATCTCATGATCGAACATATGCTCGGGATCGGTGCGGTCTACGTAACCCAGGTCCTGCGGAACGGGCTCATTGTAGATGACACGGCCAACGGTGGTATTGATCACGCGGCTGATTTCCACACCGTTCACGGTCTTGGTCATGCGCAGACGGATGGGTGCGTGCAGACCGACGACCTTGTCGTTATATGCCATAATGGCTTCTTCCGCGTCACGGAAGATGTGTTTGGATTTGTAGGTGCAGGGCTTAAGACCTGCTGCCTTGCATTCCTTGTTCTTGGCATAGATCTCGTCACCTTCGACAAGAGCGTTCCGTTCGAAGCCGGTGTCACCCGGATCATCAACGTACAGCTCTTCGGCACCAGTCTCTGCACTGCCGATACGCTCCATGGTCAGATAGTAGGAACCAAGGATCATGTCCTGCGTAGGAACAGTGACAGGCTGGCCGTCCTGGGGACGGAGAAGGTTATTGGCAGAGAGCATCAGCAGACGAGCTTCCGCCTGTGCTTCTGCAGACAGAGGCAGATGGATAGCCATCTGGTCACCGTCAAAGTCAGCGTTAAATGCGGTGCAGACCAGCGGATGGAGGCGAAGTGCACGGCCTTCAACCAGTACCGGCTCAAATGCCTGGATACCCAGACGGTGAAGGGTCGGTGCACGGTTCAGCAGAACAGGATGGTCTTTAATGACATACTCAAGAGCGTCCCAGACCTCGGTCCGCTGACGGTCGACCATCTTCTTTGCCTGCTTGATGTTGGTGGCAACGCCGTCTTCCACCAGCTTCTTCATCACGAAGGGACGGAAGAGCTCTATTGCCATTTCCTTCGGAACACCGCACTGGAAAATCTTCAGGTCAGGACCAACAACGATAACGGAACGGCCGGAATAGTCAACACGCTTGCCCAGCAGGTTCTGACGGAAACGGCCCTGCTTGCCCTTCAGCATATCGCTGAGAGACTTCAGTGCGCGGCTGTTTGCGCCGGTAACAGCTCTGCCGCGACGGCCGTTGTCGATTAGTGCGTCAACGGCTTCCTGCAGCATGCGCTTCTCGTTGCGGACGATGATATCCGGAGCGCTGAGCTGCTGCAGTCTCTTCAGACGGTTGTTGCGGTTGATTACGCGACGATACAGGTCATTCAGGTCGGAGGTGGCAAAACGGCCACCATCCAGTTGGACCATCGGACGAATATCCGGGGGAATGACCGGCAGGATGTCGATCACCATCCACTCAGGGCGGTTGCCGCTGAGACGGAAGGCGTCAACACATTCAATACGCTTGACCAGCTTAGCCTTCTTCTGGCCACTGGCCTTTTCCAGCTCTGCCATCAGGCTCTGGTACAGTTCCTCAAGATTGATCTGAGAAAGCAGTTCCTTAATGGCCTCTGCACCCATGCCTGCCTTGAAGTCATCTTCATACTTCTCACGCATTTCGCGGTATTCGCGCTCGCTGAGCAGCTGGCAGCGTTCCAGCGGTGTGTCGCCGGGATCGGTCACGATATAGTTTGCAAAGTACAAGACCTTCTCGAGCGTGCGCGGGGTCAGGTCCAGCATGAGGCCCATACGGCTGGGAATGCCCTTGAAATACCAGATATGGCTGACAGGGGTAGCCAGTTCGATGTGGCCCATGCGCTCACGGCGAACCTTGCTGCGGGTAACTTCAACACCGCAGCGGTCGCAGATTTTGCCTTTAAAGCGGACTTTTTTATACTTACCGCAGTGGCATTCCCAGTCCTTTGTCGGTCCAAAAATGCGCTCACAGAAGAGGCCGTCACGTTCCGGCTTCAGGGTGCGGTAGTTGATGGTCTCCGGCTTTTTGACTTCGCCGAAGGACCAGCTGAGAATCGTCTCAGGGGAGGCAATGCCGATCTGAATCGCGTCAAACGGAGTATAGCTCATTATTCGTCCTCCTCACTGTAATCATCTGTATAGTCATCGCCCGAGCCGAAGTCGGCGCCAAGGTCTTCATCCTCCGGTGCGTTCTCAATGGAGAAGCCGCTTTCTGCCAGAGATTCATCGCCCTCAGCAACAAATTCTTCCTTGTAATCCGGAATTTCGTCGTCTTCGTCGTCATGCAGCTCGATCTCCTGGCCTTCCTCGTCGAGGATATGGATATCCAGGCAGAGGGCCTGCAGTTCCTTCAGCAGGACCTTGAACGATTCTGGAACGCCCGGCTGCGGGACATTGCTGCCCTTGACGATGGCTTCGTAGGTCTTCACACGACCGGTGACGTCGTCGGACTTCACGGTCAGGATTTCCTGCAGGGTATAAGCGGCACCGTAAGCTTCCAGTGCCCAAACTTCCATTTCACCAAAGCGCTGGCCGCCAAACTGGGCCTTGCCGCCCAGAGGCTGCTGGGTAACCAGGCTGTAGGGGCCGGTAGAACGTGCGTGGATCTTATCGTCAACCAGGTGGTGCAGCTTCAGGAAGTAAACGTAACCGACGGTAACGTCGTTATCAAACTTTTCACCGGTACGGCCGTCATACATAGCACTCTTGCCATCTTCACGCAGGCCGGCCAGGCGCAGAGTCTCGCGGATGCTTTCCTCGTTGGCGCCGTTGAAGACCGGAGTTGCGACCTTCCAGCCCAAAGCATGTGCTGCATAACCAAGGTGAACTTCCAGAACCTGACCGATGTTCATACGGGAAGGAACACCCAGGGGGTTCAGGACGATGTCCAGCGGGGTGCCGTCGGGCAGGTAAGGCATATCTTCACGCGGCATAATGCGGGAAACAACGCCCTTGTTACCATGACGGCCGGCCATCTTGTCGCCGACAGAGATCTTACGCTTCTGTGCAATATAAACACGGACGATCTGGTTTACACCGGGGTTCATCTCGTCACCGTTCTCACGGTAGAAGACCTGAACATCCACAATGATACCGGCTTCGCCATGAGGCACCTTCAGCGAGGTATCGCGGACCTCACGTGCCTTTTCGCCAAAGATGGCGCGCAGGAGGCGCTCTTCAGCGGTCAGATCGGTCTCGCCCTTCGGGGTGACCTTACCGACCAGAATATCACCGGAAACGACCTCGGCACCAACCATGATGATGCCGCGCTCGACCAGATACTTCAGGGCATCGTCGCCAACGCCCGGAATGTCACGGGTAATTTCCTCAGGTCCGAGCTTGGTGTCACGGGCATCGCATTCATACTCTTCAACATGCAGAGAAGTGAACACGTCTTCCATAACCATGCGCTCGTTCAGGAGGATAGCGTCTTCGTAGTTATAGCCTTCCCAGTTCATATAGCCGACCAGGATGTTCTTGCCCAAAGACAGCTCGCCCTGGCTGGTGCTCATGCCGTCAGCAAGAACATCGCCTTCTTCAACGCGGTCGCCCACGTTGCAGATGGGGCGCTGGTTCAGGCAGGTGCCCTGGTTGGAACGGGTAAACTTGACCAGCTTGTAATCGGAGACAATGCCCGAATCGTAACGGACAGTAATACAGTTTGCGTCAACACGGGTCACCACACCGTTACCCTCGGCAAGGATGCAGTTACCGGAGTCAACAGCGCACTTGTGCTCAATGCCGGTAGCAACGATCGGAGCTTCCGTGGTCAGCAGAGGAACGGCCTGACGCTGCATGTTTGCACCCATCAGAGCACGGTTAGCGTCGTCATTTTCCAGGAACGGAATCATGGAGGTTGCAATGGAGACCATCATCTTCGGGCTGACATCCATGTAGTCCACGTCTTCGCGGTTTACGCTGACGGTATCATTGCGGTGACGTGCAGTAACACGGCGGTTTGCCAGGCAGCCGTTTTCATCCAGCGGCTCGGAGGCCTGTGCAACGATATACTCGTCTTCCATGTCGGCAGACATGTAAACGACTTCGTCGGTTACACGGCAGGTATCCTTCTCAACCTTTCGGTAAGGTGCAGTAAGGAAACCGTACTCGTTTGCACGGGCATAGGATGCCAGGTAGTTGATCAGACCGATGTTCGGGCCTTCGGGAGTCTCGATCGGGCACAGACGGCCGTAATGGCTGTAGTGAACGTCTCGAACGTCGAAGGATGCACGCTCTCTGGACAGGCCGCCGGGGCCCAGTGCAGAAATACGGCGCTTGTGGGTCAGCTCAGACAGCGGGTTGGTCTGGTCCATGAACTGTGACAGCGGAGAGGAACCGAAGAATTCCTTGATTGCTGCGGTTACCGGACGGATATTGATAAGGCTCTGGGGGGTGACAACGTCCAGGTCCTGGAGGGTCATGCGCTCACGGATCACACGCTCCATGCGGCTGAAACCGATGCGGAACTGGTTCTGCAGCAATTCGCCGACACGGCGTACACGACGGTTGCCCAGATGGTCAATGTCGTCTGCGTTGCCAAGGCCGTTTGCCAGGCAGTTCAGATAGTTGACGGAAGCAAAGATGTCGTCAGCGACGATGTGCATCGGCATGAGGATGGACAGATTCTCACGAATAGCGTCCTTCAGTGCCTCGCCCTCGTACTGTTCCATCAGGTTGCTGAGAATAATGCCGCGGACCTTTTCCGTGACGCCGACTTCTTTCGGGTCAAAGTCGACATAACGGCTCAGGTTGACCATGCCGTTGGAGAACACACGGATGATGCGGCCGTCTTCCAGCTTGACCTTGACAGAGATAACACCGGCTTCGGCGATTTCGAAGGCCTTGTCCTTGCTCAGCACGTCGCCTGCCTCGGCGAGGATTTCGCCGGTAAGCGGATCGACAACGGGCTCAGCCATGGTCTGACCGGCAATACGCGGATACAGGGAGAGCTTTTTATTGAACTTATAACGACCGACCTGCTCGATCTCATAGCGGCGGCGGTCATAGAACAGGCCTTCCAGCAGAGCCTCGGAAGACTCAACCGTGGGAGGATCGCCCGGACGGAGCTTGCGGTAGATTTCGATCAGAGATTCTTCGCGGCTTGAGCAGGTGTCTTTATCCAGAGTAACGTTGATGCGCTCATCATCACCGAAGACTTCCTTGATACGCTCGTTAGTGATAACACCGATCTCGGGGTTATCCACGCAGCTAAGCCAGGTGGCGGGAAGGTCTGCCTTATAGGCGCCCATAGCACGAAGCAGGCAGCTGACCGGCAGCTTGCGGTTTTTGTCGATGCGGACACTGAAGTTGTCGGAAGCATCGGTCTCATACTCCAGCCATGCGCCGTGATACGGAATAATGGTGGAGGTATAGATGTTCATCAGGGATTTGTCTGTCTCGCGGCCGAAGTAAACGCCGGGAGAACGGACGATCTGAGAAACGATGACACGCTCTGCACCGTTGATAACAAATGTGCCGGACGGAGTCATCAGCGGGAAATCGCCCATGAAGATTTCCTGCTCTTTGATTTCTTCGGTTTCTTTGTTGCGCAGGCGGACGCGGACCTTAATGGGAGTTGCGTATGTTGCGTCGCGGGCTCTGCATTCTTCGATAGTGTATTTGGGCTTTTCGTTCATCGAAAAGTCGATGAAGCTGAGTTCAAGATTGCCGGTGTAGTCCGTAACAGAATCTACATCCTCAAACACCTGCTTCAGGCCGGACTCCAGGAACCATTTATAGGACTCCTTCTGGATTTCGAGCAGGTTCGGCATTTCCATGATCTCCTGCTTGCGGGCATAGCTCATTCTGTGAGTTTTGCCGTAGAGAACATCTTGTGGCATTCGAGCACTCTCCTTATATAACTCAAATTGAACACGCGGGTTTGTTGTTACTTTTTCAAACCCGGTATTGCGTTTGCAGGGGGTACGTGCTATAATTCATTCGTAAAGGGGAAAAAAGGGTATACAATTCCCAATACATATAGCGAGTTATTTTACCATTTCAGCTTATTCATTGTCAATAGATTTTTGCATAAAATTCAGGTAATTTGGCGGAGGCAGGTCCTCCGTTTTTTGTTTTTTTACCCGCTTTCCAACTATATTTTTCTCAAAAAAGGAGCCGATTCGTTTCATGTTTCAAGCCAGCCTGCTTCTTGCCGCAATCGGGGTAATGTCGCTTTGGATGCTGTACCGCGCCGGATGGATCAATACCCCGCAAAAATGGATCATCAGCCTTGTTCTCCTTACGACCGCATTCCTTCTGCGGGCAGGTTTTTTCCCGTATGAGACCCTGGATTACCAGAACTTCCTCAAGCACTGGGTCCAGTTTTACCGTACGCGCAACGGCTTTGCTGCGCTGAACCAGGCTGTAGGCAACTACAATATCCCTTATCTGTATTTTCTTGCCCTGTTTTCCTACAGCAATACCTACGACCTCTACCTGATCAAGCTGCTGACCCTTTTCTTCGAACCTTTCCTGGCATATGCTGCAGCCGGCCTCGTCGTCAAAACCGACTCCGGTCTTTCCCGTCACCCGCTGGTCGTGTTTTTCACTGTACTGTTTCTCCCCACAGTAGTACTGAACGGTGCTGTCTGGGGGCAGTGCGATGCCATTTATGTCGCGCTGGCGCTTCTGGGCATCTATTACGCTTTGGACGGCCACCCGGTGCTTTCCCTTATCCTGGCAGCACTTAGCTTTGGTTTCAAGCTCCAGGCCGTGTTTATTCTCCCCGTTTACGCGGTTCTTCTGGCCAGGGGCGACATCCGATGGAAACATCTTCCCATTTTTCCTCTGACGTATGTTCTGCTCGTTCTGCCCTCCGTACTGGCAGGGCGCCCCTTCCTAGACACGCTGACCCTGTACCTTGCTCACACGGGCAGCATCGGCGACGGCCTGAATTACAATTCTTCCTCCATCTATTCTATTTTTTATCG
>JAZRWD010000177.1:0-4126 GCA_045599525.1 Candidatus Limivicinus sp.
GCTTGCCGCCCACTGTATCCACCTTACGGAAGCAGATATCGAACTGCTTAAGCAACGCGGTGCCTCTGTTGCCCATTGCATCGGCAGCAATATGAAAGCAGGGAAGGGTATAGCCCCGGTAAAACAGCTGTGCGACAAAGGGGTTCCTCTCGGTTTGGGCACGGACGGGCCGTCCTCCGGCAATACGCTGAGCATGTTCGACCAGCTGCGCCTGTTCGCTGTGGCACACAAAACGGCCAATCACGACAGAAGCCTTTTCCCCGCAAAGGAGATCGTTACACTCGCCACCGCAGGAGGAGCCAATGCCCTGCATGCGCAAAACGAATTTGGCAGACTCGTCCCGGGCCTTCGCGCAGGTCTGCAGCTGATTTCTACAAAAAGGATCAATATGTTCCCTTCGTATAATCCCTATTCCACTCTTGTCTACAGTGCCTGCAGTGCCGATGTAAGCATGGTGATGACCGCCGGCAAAGTCCGTGTAAAAGAGGGAAAACTCCTCGGCACTGACATAGACCAACTGCGTGGTGAACTGGAAAAAGAGATGCAGCCTTTCCTTAAGGCTGCAGAAAAATACGGCGATATGGTTTGAGTACAAACGGTTACGCGCAGGCTGACGGACATACCGTGAGCCTGCGCGTACGTTTTATTCCATTACGATGCGGATGCTTTCGATAACCGGCTGGTTCTCTGCCCGTACCGTTCCGTTCCGGTCAATAACCGGCGTATTGGCACAGATCGCGTCCACGACTTCCATGCCCTCTGTCACATATCCGAAAACGGCATAGCCGCCGTCCAGACTCGGACTGTCCTTATGCACAATGAAGAACTGGGAGCTTGCGGAGTTCATGTCCTGTGCCCTTGCCATGGAGACAGCACCTCTGGTATGGGCCTGGTCGTTCTTTACCCCGTTCTGGGAAAACTCACCCTTGATCTTGGTATCCGAGCCGCCGGTGCCGTTGCCCTTCGGGTCACCGCCCTGGATCATGAAACCGCTGATGATGCGGTGGAACGTGAGACCATCATAGAAGCCGTTCTTTGCCAGATTCACAAAGTTGGTTACGGTTATGGGGGCTTTGTCGGCGTCCATTTCAAAACGGATCGTGCCGTAGTCCTTCACGGTGATCTCTGCCTTGTAGATCCCGGTGAGCAGGTCGCCGGAGGCTGCCGGGGTTGGCTTTGCCTCAGCCTTGCCCGGCGCTCCGCAGCCGGTGAGCAGCAGCGATATGGCAAACAGAATGGTCAGATGACGGAATATGTTTTTCATGGTTTTCTCCTTCTCCGATTTTTCCCGATTGTATCACAGATCGCTCTTCCGGCAAAGTGAATTTTGTTCCGCGGGGAAAACGGCAGCCGGTTCAGAAAAGAGTCGGCTGCCGGGCGCTGATTCCAGGGTTTTGTGCTTATCTGTCGTGGTGCGGGAACAGCAGGCCGCTGTTCTCCGAAAACCGCAGGTAAGGAACTTTTACAGGTAACGGACTGCCATATGGCCGGCGTGGATGGCGCTCTGAATGTTGGACGGAGCGTCGCAGCCTGCGCAGAGCACTTCATAACCGGCTGCCTGGAGCTCTTCTGCCAGTGCGGTGTTAGCTACCATGTCTTCGCAGTCGATGACTGTGTCGGCCGGGATGGTGCGGACCTTGTCATTGCCGAAGGTCAGCGTCACGTTGTCGTCGCCGATGGACTGCACAGCTGCGCCGCAGTATACGCGTACGCCGTGAGAATACAGATGGGCCTTCACATAGGTACGAACCCAGTAGGACTGCTCACTGTCGACAGCCGGCTCATCGCGGTCCGTGATGAGAGAAACGGTCTTGCCCTCGGCAAGCAGATACTGTGCCATATCCGTGGCCTGCAGGTTGCCGCCCAGAATGACGACCTTGTCGCCAATGGTTGCGCCGGCAAAATCGTCCATGCCGATGACATTGGAGCCGGCATAGTTTGCGGTGCGCTGGCCGCCGACAGCGACAACGACGGTATCGGGGGCAATTTCCTTCACGGTGTCCAGGGTGGCTTCCTTGCCGGTGATGACTTCTACACCGTTCAGCTCAAGCTGCTTGCTCAGGTAATCGCGCAGGTCCATCAGACGCTCATGATCGCCCTTAATGGCATTGGCATAGGTCAGCATACCGCCGAGGTAACCGGCCTTCTCCAGCAGAGTGACCTGATGGCCGCGGGCGGAAGCAACGCGTGCAGCTTCCATACCGGCGACACCGCCGCCAATGACGAGGACCTTCTTCGGAGTCTCTGCGGGGACAAGGTTATAGCCGTCGGGCATCTCAGGCGTGTAGGCAAACTGCGTGGTCACGTTTACGCGGCAGGTCTCCGGCTCGCCGTACGGTCTGCCATGGCAGTGGAAGCAGCGGGTGCAGGGGGCAATCTCATCTCTCTTGCCGGCCTGCAGCTTGGCGGGCATCCAGGGGTCAACGGTCAGGGAACGGTTGATGAACACGATGTCGACTTTGCCGTCCTTGATGGCGTTGTTGATCATATCGGGAGCAAGACGTGCATCCATCACACCTGCGCAGCCGACAGGAACGGAAACCACTTCCTTGATCTTGGCTGCCAGAGGAATGAAGGCGCCAACGCCCTGATGTTTGCCGTCCTGGAGGCCGTCCCAGTGCGTGCTGTAGTCGAACTGCTGGCCGTAGCCGGTTGCACCGTGAGCCTTGTATACGCAGTGGTTGGTATCGGTCGCAAAGCAGTTGGCTTCATGCCCGCCGGTAGCGACGCGAATCTGTACCAGGTCAGCGCCTGCAGCCTCAAGGGTCTTTGCCAGGTACTGGGATTCTTCAATCTTGATGTACTTGTCGCTCTTGCCCAGGTCTCTGTCGTTTTCTTCCATTGCGTTGATCAGGACCAGGATGGAGAAGTCATCGCCGCAGCGGGAGCGGATTTCCTGAATGATCTCTTTGAAGAAACGGACGCGGTTTTCTTCGGTCTGGGGGCCGTATTCGTCCTCGCGCTGGTTGTATCTGCGGGTGCAGAACTGGTTCAGACCGTCGGTGGTTGCACCCTTGATCTCAACACAGTCGAAGCCTGCGCACTTCAGGCGATAGGCGCTCTCACCGAAGTTGTGGATCATGTTGTCAATCTCTTCTTTGGTATAGGCGTTGGCGTCGCCCGGCTCCAGCGGGTTGCCGATGCCAAGCTGCATGCCAACATAGGCACCGCTGCCGTGTACGCGTTCGGTCAGACGCTTTGCCTGTTCAATGCCCTGCTCCGGAGATTCGAGGGCCATTCTCTGGAACTGGCTGAAGCCGAAGCTGCCCAGAGTGCCTTCTTCCAGAACGATGAGGGCTGTGCCGCCGTCGGCAAAACGGCCGTAATATTCGATGGCGTTTTCACTCAGCTCAGTTGCACCGCGGGGCATGGTGTCCGAACCTGCTGCTGCCTTGGCAAAGCGGTTGCGAAGAGTCATGTGGCCGACCTGAATCGGGGAGAACAGCTCAGCCAGATCGCTGTCACAGCTGGTGAAATCCGGGTCCTGCGGGTTCATTTCGGTCCATGCAGGAACCTTGGATACCGGGGCTGCCTCGGCATGGGCAGTGGTGCCTTCCATCAGGTTTCCACCCAGAATGCCGCAGGTGGCCAGAGCGGCTGCGCCGGCAAGGCCGCCCTTCAGAAAGTCTTTTCTCGAAATAGCTGTCATAATAATACTCCTTTTTTTGCTAGTTTCTGATTTAACAACCACGGTTATTATATACCAGCCCGCTGTGCCGTGGGATTAATCTTGTTTAAGGCTGATTAAAGCTCAATTAAGGGATGTCCGCCTGCTGCTAAATCGAGTATACTATCGGTATCATCTAAGGAGCGCTCTTATGAAGAAACTGTTTTCCTGTGCTGCCTATATCCTGCTTGCCGTGCTGGCCTTTGCTGCCCTGTACCGGTACAATCTCAATGACCATCTGCCGGCTGACGAGCTGACCCGCACGCGGGTGGAGGCTCAGGGGCCTTTTATTCTCACCGGCGGCCATACTGAGACCGTAAATGACCGGGAATGCTACTGCCTGTCCTTTGACTGGGAAGGAAAGGGCTATCTTTACTTTACCAGAGCTACCCGGCCGGAGATTCGTGGCTGCGATACCGAGCTCCTCTCTTCCTATCGCGGGCTGCTGTATCAGTTCAG
>JAZRWD010000178.1:0-5722 GCA_045599525.1 Candidatus Limivicinus sp.
GGGACTGCCGTGCCGCAGGGCACAAGGTAGTTATCGCCGGTGCCTACCGTTCCTACTCCTACCAGACCAAGCTGTTCAACAGTAAAGCCAGCCAGATTGCCTATGGCTTCGGTGTTACTGACTATAATGACCCGCTGTACCAAAAGGCGGCCGAAGAAGCCAAGTCCATCGTCATGTATCCGGGCAGCAGCGAACATCAGCTCGGCCTTGCCGTTGACCTTATGGATAAGGATTACACCTATCTGGACTACAACCGCATGGATCAGGAGCTGTTTGCCTGGTTGGACGAACACTGTGCCGAATATGGCTTTATCAAGCGCTATCCTACCAAAAAGATGCTGCTCACCGGTTGGGACGAACCCTGGCATTACCGCTATGTCGGCAAGGAAGCGGCAACCTTTATCATGGAAAATGATCTCTGTTATGAAGAGTTCTATGCGCACTACCATCCGGATTTCACCTATTGATTTCTGTTCTATATCGTTTAAAACGCCCGCACAGACCAAAAGCTGTGCGGGCGTTTTTCATAAGCAAAAACCAGGATAAACTGATGTGAATTCATCTGTTAGACAAAAGGATAACGAAAAGAAGCGCTGACTCTGATTAGGCTCATCAACGCTCCGATAACATTACTATTTATTGCTGTATGGTGATGCTGTCTCCGGGATAGATCGTTCCCTCGTTCAGGACGATGGCAAAGATTCCCTCCCTGGGCATCACACAGTCGCCCACCTGTTTGCGGATGGCACAGTCGGCGTGGCATTCCTTGCCAATCTGCGTAACCTGCAGAGCCACCTCTCCGATTCGGAGTATGGTCCCGACGGGAAGCTTGCAAACTTCGATTCCCTGTGTCAGAATATTCTCCGCAAAGGCGCCGATAGGAATATTCGGGAACTTACTGCGCATTTTTTCCACGCTTTCATCTGCAAGCAGACTGACCTGCCGATGCCAGTTGCCGGCATGAGCATCGCCCACAATGCCATGCTCCGGTTTCAGCGTAATGGCCTCCACAGTGTGTTTTATCGTACCTTTTTTCTCGCTGATGCAAACTGCGATCACTTTTGCTTCCTGACTCATACTGAGTTCCTCCTCGCTTTTCTATTTCCTTTTTGTATTTCTTTTATACAATTATTACAGCTCGGGCCATGGGTGAGAATCCAGAATCTGATCCGGTTTATGATACTCGTACGTGTGCCTGTTCCCTTCAAAAAGCAGCCTGCCATCCTGATAAGCCAGCAGCTGCATCATGGGAACCGGCTCCCATTCACCGTCATCCAGTGGAACCGTGGCAAACAAGGTCGCTTCTTCACGTTCGGAACGATAGAGTGTGCTTTTCATATTTGTGTGAACATAAAGCACATCCCCATCGAAAACCAGAAGATTCACTTTATTGTGCTCGGTAATATTCGGAATAATCTCATCCAGAATGCGGAATCGCCCTGCAGCATCCGTCTCCCCAACAGAATTCATTTCGTGGATGATATGGCAGAGTATCCGCTCGGAATCCGTACCGCCCTCCTGTACTGAGCGGTAGCGGTCCAGCAGCGGTGATTCAAAAATTGTGCCGTTATGCGCCAATGTCCATGCTCTTCCGGAACTGTCCCGGGCCACAAAGGGATGGCAGTTTTCATAGTCCATACTGCCCCGAGTGGCAAGACGGATATGTGCGATTATGTTCTGCGCATAGATTGGATGCGCCAGACGGGTGCGGACATAATCACTGACCCATGCGGGTTTCGGTTCTTTTTCCACATTGACAGCGTTTCCGTAAAACATAGCCATTCCCCAACCGTGAGGATGGTCGACGCTGTGGGACATAAGCACTTTAAGGAATGGGTCTGCCCGCATTTTTCGGGCAGAAGAGAAACCAAACAGTTCACACATGCAGCGCTTCCTCCTGTCTTTCCTTTGCTAGGAGCAAACCGTTTTTTACAAAGCCGTCCGCAAACAGTTTGCGGATTTTCCAGGCGTAGCGGTTTTCGGGATCGATGAATTTTTCTTCTTCAAAGTCCAGTACCTCCAGGATATCCCCGGAAGCATCCGCATAGAACTCTCTCATGAAGCCGATTACATTGCGGGCAGCCTCCGGCACGGAAAAAACTTCTCCGGCAGGAGTGACAATTTTTACGGTCTTCAGATCGTAGTGGGCTGCATTTTTAAAATTCTGTGAAGCCTGTACCTGATCTTTGGCAGAAAAAGGCTGAACCTGCGTGCTGGCCAGATAAACAAGCAGCAAATGGGCAAATTTCAGATCCCGCAGATCAATACCTTCCGGACACAGGGGGTTCAGGTCAAACATCCGCAGTTCGATATGGTCAACCCCTTCATCATGTAGACGGGTCAGGTCGTTATTTCCGTTGGGTTTCAGGCGAATGGGATAATAAAGCTCCGTTGGAGCGGCAATCAATCCCATATCCACATAGCGTCGGATGCTGTCCGCATACGCACGGATATCCGTATAGTCTGAAATAATTCCAGTAGCCCAGCTCACTGCACCGGGTAGATGCCATGCCAATGAACGCATTTCCGCCGAAGTGCCCCTTCTCCACAAAAGAACTGTCCATCAGTGGACTGGCTGCCGTCACCGTTGTAAGGATCCAGCCATAGGCCGCTGCCCGCTCGGCAAGATCCAGGTACACCCGGTTTTTATATTCGGTGAAATCGGATTCTCCGTTGAGAGTAAAGTCCTCCCTCAGCAGTTCCTCGGCAAAGGAGAAATTCACATGGATGCCGCAGAAGGTCATCTTATAGCGGCCATAGCGGTCGGATAGGTACTCCCGGTAATCCGTTTTCGAGGCCTTCCCACCGGTAAACTGCGCCACAGGTACATCCGCTTCGTTGATGATAAAGGGAGGGTTGGAAAAAGGCCACAGCAGTTCCGGGCTCGAAAGATTCGCCAATCCCTGTTGGATTTCCCTGGTGTAGGCATAGAGACTTTCCACCGCCTCCTCCGGGGTATGCAGCACCGGGGTATTGATCTCCGTCTGGTTTTCGCAGAAATCCCGGACGATATGCTTATGGTCCGGGAACGGATGGGAAGTGTGCGCCATATACCCATCCGGAGTAATGCGCAGGCTTTCCTTTTCCAGTCCGAAATTACCCTGGAACAGTTTGTTTTTTATGGATTCATTTTCTATATGGAACATTGTTTTTCCTCAGTTTTCCGTATTTTCAAGCCACATGGCAGGATACTACACCGATGACTGTGCACCAACTTTTTTTCAGTGCCAGTCGTGGTCCGTGAGGTATCACTTCATGCGCCAAAGGCTCTGGACAATTTTCTCTGTCCAGAGCCTTCGTATTTCATTGTTTCAGTCTGCGAAAAGCGGAGTGGAGAGATACCGATCTCCCGTATCCGGAAGAAGGACCACAATGATCTTTCCTTCGTTTTCCGGCCGCTTGGCAAGTTCTATTGCCGCCCAGGCCGCAGCGCCAGAGGAGATACCGACCAGAACGCCTTCCTTTCGGCCAATCAGCTTGCCGGTTGCGAAGGCATCTTCATTTGCGACGGGGATAATCTCATCGTAGACCTTGGTATTCAGTACATCAGGTACAAATCCTGCACCGATACCCTGAATCTTATGTGCTCCTGCCACACCGGTGGACAGTACAGCAGAGGTAGCCGGCTCTACAGCAACAACCTTAACATTGGGGTTCTGGCTCTTCAGGTACTCGCCGGTGCCGGTGACTGTACCGCCAGTACCCACGCCAGCGACAAAGATGTCGACGGCACCGTCAGTATCTGCCCAGATTTCCGGGCCGGTGGTAGAGAAGTGCGCCTTTGGATTCGCGGGATTCACAAACTGGCCGGGTATAAAGCTGTTGGGAATCTCCTTTGCCAGCTCTTCTGCCTTAGCAATGGCTCCCTTCATACCCTTTGACCCCTCTGTCAGAACGATCTCTGCGCCATAGGCTTTGATCAACTGGCGGCGTTCTACGCTCATGGTCTCCGGCATGGTGATAATCAGTTTATAACCTCTGGCTGCGGCAACGGAAGCAAGGCCAATACCGGTATTTCCGGAGGTCGGTTCAATAAGGGTTGCACCGGGTTTCAGCACCCCACTTGCCTCCGCATCATCGATAATGGACTTTGCGATGCGATCCTTTACGCTTCCTGCGGGGTTAAAGTATTCCAGCTTGGCAAGCACTTTAGCTTTAAGACCAAATTCCTTTTCAAGATGGGTCAGCTCCAGAAGAGGAGTTTTTCCAATCAGCTGATCAGCAGATGTATAAATAGCAGACATAGTAAATATTCCTTTCGATAAATAAAGTTGTAAGGTTGATGGAAACGGCTGTTTACTATGTCAACATCGGAAAACGGAATAATGCTCCATATTTTCGTCACTCCTTATCCTGCAGCTTTCACCGCCTCATACTGCAGCGAAACCGGCTTCCAGATCGGCAATAATATCATCAATATGCTCGGTACCTATGGACAGGCGGATAGTGTTCTGATAGATACCGACCTCGTTCAGCTCTTCATCGGTGAGTTGACTGTGCGTGGTGGATGCGGGATGGATGACCAAGCTCTTCACATCGGCAACGTTGGCAAGCAGTGAGAAGATTTTCAGATTGTCGATGAACCGGAAGGCTTCCTCACGGCCGCCCTTGATCTGGAACGTGAAGATTGAAGCGCCACCATTGGGGAAATACTTCTCATACAGGGCATGGTCGGGATGGTCGGTCAGACTGGGATGGTTGACCTTTTCCACCTTGGGATGCTTCACCAGGAAGTCTACAACCTTTTTGGCGTTCTCTGCATGGCGCTCCAGACGGAGGCTCAGGGTCTCGGTTCCCTGCAGAAGCAGGAACGCGGCAAAGGGAGAAATGCAGGCCCCTTCATCACGAAGCAGGATCGCCCGGATGTAGGTAACAAATGCGGCCTTACCGGCTGCCTCAGTGAATTTGACGCCATGGTAGCTGGGGTTTGGTTCGGAGATCCAAGGGTAAGCACCGGAGGCTGCCCAGTCGAAGGTGCCGCCGTCCACGATGACACCGCCGAGGGTGGTGCCGTGGCCACCAATGAACTTGGTCGCAGAGTGCACTACGATGTCTGCGCCGTGCTCAATGGGACGAATCAGGTAAGGAGTACCGAAAGTATTGTCGATAACCAGAGGCAGGCCGTGCTTGTGGGCGATGGCTGCAATGGCATCAATATCGGGAATGTCAGAATTGGGGTTACCCAATGTCTCAATATAGATAGCCTTCGTGTTGGGCTGGATAGCGGATTCGACCTCTGTCAGATCATGCGCATCCACAAAGGAAGCGGTAATGCCGTACAGCGGCAGGGTGTGAGCCAGCAGGTTGGAAGTGCCGCCATAGATGGTCTTCTGGGCTACAATGTGCTCACCGGACTTTGCCAGAGCCTGCAGAGTGTAGGTAATTGCTGCTGCACCGGATGCAACTGCCAGACCGGCCACGCCACCTTCCAGAGCAGCGATTCGGTCTTCGAAAACCCCCTGGGTGGAGTTGGTCAGACGACCGTAAATGTTGCCGGCATCGGCCAGGCCGAAACGATCGGCGGCATGCTGGCTGTTGTGGAACACATAAGAAGTAGTGGCATAAATGGGAACGGCACGGGCATCGGATGCGGGATCAGCCTGTTCCTGACCGACATGAAGCTGCAGAGTTTCAAATTTGTAGTTAGACATATCATTATCCTCATTTCATTTTATTCGTTTATTGGATTGGTTTCGATCCTCCCGGACAAATGACTGTCTAT
>JAZRWD010000179.1:0-3973 GCA_045599525.1 Candidatus Limivicinus sp.
CCATCCGCAGCGCTATCAGCCGCTGGGAAAACGGCTCCAACATCCCCAGTGCCTATGCGCTCATGGCTCTCTGCTGCATCTTTGAACTGGATGACCCGGTCGGCTATTTCAGCGACAATGCCCTCTTCAACGACGAAGGACTGCAGAAGATCGCCGATTACAAGTCTGACCTGCAGGCCACCGGCCGCTATTCCAACGGGCGGCACTTCACTGTAGTTGAATCCGTCACCATGCGTGTCAGCACGCTTACCGTTTCGGCAGGTACAGGTGCCTTCCTGGACGACGATAACTTTGAAGAGCTCAGCGTGCCGGAAAACACCGTCCCGGCCGGCGCAGAATTCGGCATCTATGTCAGTGGCGACAGTATGGAGCCGGTCTACCACAACGGCCAGATCGTCTGGGTAAAACAGTGCAACCAGCTGCATCCCGGTGAGGTCGGCATCTTCCTATACGACGGCGACGGTTACATCAAAGTCTACGAGGAGCAGGCCCCCGCTGACCCCGACGCCTTTACCGACAGCTATGGCAATCTGTACAGCCAGCCTGTCCTGATCTCCTATAACAAAAAATACCGGCCCATCGAGGTCTCTGCGGATAAGTCCTTCCAGATTATCGGCCGTGTTCTTTCCCTGTATTGATCTTCTCTGCCGCATCCGGCCATGAAAGGAGGCCCGCCCTATGACCTCAGCCAATACCGTTACCAATCCGCGAAAGGCGTATGTGGGTGTAGATGTCCGCTTTGACCTGGACGGGCACGCCTTCCCCCACAGCCTGACCTGGGAAAATGGCCGCCTGTATGTTATCGACCAGGTCCTTGCGGTCGAATCCTGCTCCGGCTTCGGCAGCCTTGCAGACCGCTACACCATCCGTATCCAAGGCCGTCAGCGCTACCTGTACTACGAACCCAGCCTTCTGCCGGCAGAGGCCAATGTCGGGCGCTGGTTTGTGGAAAGGAAGTGTGCATGATTCCCGGTCATTCGCCTGCACATCTCCCTGTCCGTGTACGGGTAGATGTCTGCTTCGCCCCCGACGGCAGGATCATTCCGAAAAGCCTGATGTGGGAAGATGGCCATGTTTACACAATCGATGCCGTAACGGACGTTCGTCCGCAGGGCACCCTCAGTCCCGGTGCCCCGGGTGACCGGTACACCGTCCTCATCAACGGCCGTCAGAGCTACCTGTATTTCCGGCGCATCCGTGAGCGTGCCAGCCACCGCATCGGTATCTGGTATGCCGAACACCGCCCGTCACAATGGTAAATGGTAAAAAATAAGGTCTCCCCGGATGCAGTACGCTGCTGTGATCCGGGGAGACCTTTATTTTATTGGGGAGTGCCGCTTTTTTTACTGCATGCCCTGCACAGGCCATGTTCCGTTTGTTCTTCCGTTATGGCTTCAGCATAATGCCGGTGAACATGTTGTCTGTCCCCGGGAGGCCGGCACGAAGCTGGCGGCGATGAGAATAGAAGGTCGTTTCGTGGAAGGTGCAGGCCGCAGTGTCAAAGATCTGCCCATCCGGTACTCCCTCCCGCAACAGCGTCAGGCGGATGGCCAGCAGGAGGTCAAGAGTATACTTTCCGTTCACTTTCGGGCGAAATAGCTTCTGAAGCTCCGTTTCGCTATAGCAGTCGGCAAAGGGCAGGCGCAGATCCTCCCCTACCTCGTAGCAGTCGCGGCAAATGCATGGCCCGAAGGCAACCAGCAGGTCTGCGGGACGTGTGCCGTAGGTCTCCGCCATTTTTCGGACTGCCACAGCAGAGATTTGCCCGACCGTGCCCTTCCAGCCGCTGTGTACCATACCGATAGCCTTTTGCACCGGGTCAAGCAGAAAAACCGGCGGGCAATCCGATTCCATTGAGCACAGCATCAGACCGGGTTCGTTTGTCACCAGACCGTCTGCGGATTTTGGCTCCGGTTCTCGCCAGAGGACATTCCGCCCGGCCACGGCGTGAGTGACCGCTTCCACCACTGCCGTGTGGCGCTGAAAGGTGCCTGTCATATTCTCTTCGGCGGTAAGGCCATAATGCGCGGCAACCTCACGATAGCCTGCATGCCCGTTCGGATTATTGCTGAGCCAGCAGCCATGCCCCTCGGAGGTAATAGCTGTCAGCACCAGGCCGGTGTCTTCCAGTTCTTTTACGGCGTAATACTTCATCGTCTGTCCTATCTGTTGCTGCGGGCGGCTGCTGCACACGCCGCAGGTTTGTTAAATCAAAAAGTAATTTCGTTGTTTTTTCGCTGTTCTTCTGTCCGCCGGGTCAGTTCTTCCCGGCGTTTTGCATCCAGCGCGATCCACTCCGCCAAGCTCAGCGGAACATAATCCGAGAAACGGCAGAAGCAGTTGATCAGGTTGCAGGGAATGCCTGCCGGCTCTGCATGCCCCTCTAGGCGGCGCTTCAGTGTTTTGGCCCGGTTGAGATATTCGTTGATCATCGTCTCATCGAAGCTGTGGTGGACATGGCCGTACAGCATCCAGGTCTTCTGTTCAGGATGGCTGACCTCGCGGTACTGGCCGTTGTAGCACAGGAGAGGGTAATGGGACAGGACCAGGCGGTGCTCGCCGTCCTGCATTTCCTTGTAGGAGACGATCTCCTCCAACAGGCTTCGGTCAAAGGCCGGGTCCTCCAGATAGGGGTCATGGTTGCCCACCAGAAGGAGCTTGCGGCCGTTTAGAGACTGCAAAAGACAGTTGGTCTGCGCCCCGGTGCCGTGGGAAAAATCCCCCAGCAGAACAACCAGGTCTTCGTCGGTCACGCGGGAGTTCCAACGGGCGGCCATGCTGTTGTTCATCTCCTCCACCGTGCGGAAGCCCCGCCAGGAAACGAACTGTTCATTATAAAAATGGTAATCGGAAATATAGTAGATCATATCGGTATTTTACCGCCCCAGGGCAAATTCGCCAAGGAAAAGCAGCACTTGCGCCCTCTGATGGGAGCGGCATGTGCTGCCTTGCTTTAATAATCCGGGGCCGCAAGGTTCCAGACATACTGTGCCTGGCGGTTGACGGCGGAAAACTCCTCGATATTTGCACCGGTAGGCGTAGCGTTGTGCGCTACAACAGTGAACGGCAGACGCCCCAACTGATACTCTAGCAGCCAGGATTCCTCTGCAAACATCAGGCAGCCCAGTGGGATATGGTAATCGCTGGTGATGAGTGCCAGCTTGCTGACCTGCGGGTATTGCTCCACAAGGATCCTTCCGGTATTGAGCGCATTATGATAGGTGGTCAGCGACTCGTTTTCCACGATAATGCGGGATTCCGGGATCCCCTGTTCGACCAGCCACCGTGCCATCTCGCCGCCCTCGGTCGCTTCTTTGTTGCTCAGCGCCGTGCCGCCGCCGGTTACGGCAATATAGGCGTTTGGGTACTGCTGTGCAGCCGTCAGGGCAAGCTGCATACGGGCCTCCAGCTCAGGCGCCATTGTCCCGTCTGCCAGGAGCTGATAGCCCAGAACCACGATGCACAGGCTGTCATCCTGCGGAAGGTCATCCGGCAGACCGGAGCAGTTGACGGGCATATCGTTGACATATTCCCAGTACTGCAGGATTTTTTCCCACATGCTGCCCAAGTCCGGCCGAAGGTCCTTCAGCTCACCCAGGCGTTCTTCGATAATTGCATCTTTATCTGCGGTCTGATTGCGGCAGGCAAACATGATGTCACTCACCAGACTGTAGGTGTACGCATCGTAGTCAAAATCGCGATAGACAAGCTCCTGCGGCGTCTCTTCTGCGAGCAGAGAATGCGCTTCGGGAGCCGGTTCAGCCTGCTCACTGCCTGCATCTGTCTCCAGGGAAGGCAGCATGATCGGTTCATTGTCCCCATTCTCGGGAACCTCGACAGCTGCGTTCACCACTGCCGCCTGTTCGGACTGCTGCACTTCTGTAAGCTCTTCGCTTCCCCGCGTCAGCTCAGGCGGTGTTTGCAGAACACGGAAGGCCACCATACCGCCAACCAGCAGGCCAGCCACCATCAG
>JAZRWD010000180.1:0-9176 GCA_045599525.1 Candidatus Limivicinus sp.
ACCAGAGAGCAGATCCCCGATGTCATAAAGCTTGCGGTCATGGATGTCTCGTTCATCTCCATCAAGCTGATCCTTCCTGCTATCGTGCCCTTACTGGACGATGAGGCGGAGGTCATGTGCCTGATCAAGCCGCAGTTTGAAGCCGGCAGAGAGCAGGTCGGAAAAAAAGGCGTCGTGCGGGATAGTGCGGTGCATGAAGCCGTCGTCAACGACATTCTGCAGTTCGTACCCACGATTGGCCTGCAGCTTGCCGGGCTGGATTTTTCGCCGATCCGTGGGCCGGAAGGCAATATTGAATACCTATGCTATTTACGGAAAACCTCCGAGGAACTCCATTATGCCCCGGATGTTTCCGATGTTGTGCAGCGCTCGCATGGCGCGTTAAACGGTTAATACACCTCATTTCAAAAGCGGCAGTTTTGCCCGAAGGAGCGGCCTATGATAGCGGTATGTCCGAATCCTTACCGTGACACGGATCTTAGCTTGACAAGACAAATTCAAAGCTTACTGGAGCGCGCCGGTGAAACGACGGTCGTTTGCCCAGTTTTTTCTGACAGTTACGACGGTGAGGAAAAGGCAAAGATTCAGGACGTCGCGAGAGACTGTTCGATGGCCGTTGTCATTGGCGGCGACGGAACCATTCTTGCCGTAGCCCGTGAGCTATATCGTTTCAATATTCCCATCATTGGGGTGAACCTGGGCACGAAAGGTTTTATGGCATCCCTGGAAGCCGATGAAATTGAGAAAATTGAAGAAGCGCTGAAAGACCGCTGCAATCTGAGCACTCGTATGATGCTCGGCATTCAGCTCGTTCGCAATGGGGAAGTGATCTTTACCGATTGTGTCCTGAATGATGTTGTTCTCCGCGGATATATGGACTGTATTGACGTGCGTCTTCTTGCAGATGGCTGTGAGGTCACCGCATTTTCCGGTGACGGAATTATTGTGTCAACCCCGACAGGGTCGACAGGGTATTCCATGTCCGCCGGCGGGCCGATCGTCGAGCCGGAGGCAAATGCCTTCATTATCAGTCCCATCTGTGCTCATACCATGAGTGCCAAATCCTATGTGATCAGCTCTGCCCGGAATATCGAAATTCAACCAGGGCGGCTGCACGACCGAAAGGCGTTTTTATCCGTCGACGGCAGGATTGCCATGGATCTTCGAAACGGAGATGTTGTTCGAGTAAACCGTTCCGAATATCATACGAATATTGTTGATTTTGGAATTACGAGCTTTTACGAAACTACGTTCCAAAAACTACGTTAACTCACAGGAGCGATGCCATGAAACCCGGAAGACAGAATGTCATTTTACAGATTATAGCTGAGCAGGAGATTGAAACCCAGAATCAGCTTCTGGAAGCGTTAGCAGAACGCGGTATACGCAGTACCCAGGCAACCCTGTCGCGTGATATTAAGGACATGCGGCTGGTGAAGGAGCTTGGGGAGAACGGTAAATATAAGTATGTTGCCTCATCCAAACCTGAAAGCAACGAATCCTCGCAACGCCTGAGAAAGATTCTGAAGGAGAGTGCAGTTTCCTTTGATGTTGCACAGAACCTTCTTGTGATCAAAACCTTACCCGGTCTTGCCTCAGCAGCTTGTTCCGCCCTGGACGGCATGGAAGCGATCCCCGGTCTGGTCGGAACAATTGCAGGCGACGATACTGCCTTTATCGCAATGAAAGATAATGAATCTGCCATGAAATTTTACAACGAGATCGAGCAGATTCTATTGAAATAAGGGGATGATCCTGTGCTCAGAGAATTGCATATCGAAAATATTGCAATTATTGAAAAGGCAGATGTCGAGTTTTGCAACGGCCTGAATATTCTGACCGGCGAGACCGGTGCCGGTAAGTCCATCATGATTGACTCTATCGGAGCCGTTCTTGGTGAACGTTTAACGAAAGATATCATTCGCAGAGGTGCTGATGCAGGGATGGTCACCGCGGTTTTTGAATCTTCACCGTATGTCGACGAATGGCTGGAAAAGAACGACTTTGAAGTCGAGGAAGAACTGATCGTTCAGCGTAAAATAGGACAGGATGGAAAATCACGCTGCAGAATAAACGGAAACCCTACGCCGGTTAATCAGCTTAGAAGCTTAAGCTCTCTTCTTATTGATATACACGGACAGAATGACGGACGGTTGCTTCTGGATGAACGCAAGCACCTTGAGTATTTGGATCGATTTGTACAGCCGGAAAAAGAATTTGCAGCTTTTCAAATTGCGTATACAGAGTATCGTACACTAAAAAAAGAAATGGATTCTTTGGAATTCGATGAAATAGAAAAAGCACATTTAACCGAAAAGCTAAAGTACCAGATTGAGGAGCTTGAAGCGGCAAAATTGAAGTCCGGTGAATACGAAAAAATAGAAAAGCGTATTGATTTGTTAAGAAATTCCGAAAAGTTGACGGAAACGCTTCAGGCGGCTGTCGAAGCACTTAACGGAGGAGAAGCTAATGCGCTTTCTTTTTTGACTGACGCAATATATTACGCAGAAAAGGCTTCAAATTATGTAGAGGAGTTTGAAAAAACAACAACAGCATTGGAGGATGCCCGCTTTGCCCTGCAGGATGCCTATGAAACGCTGAAGGATTATTGGGAAAACCTGGATTTTTCACCTGCTGAATATGACAAGCTGGAGCTTCGGTTTGCACAGCTGAACAAGCTGGAGCGAAAATATAACCGGCCGATTGAAGAGCTCATTCCCCACCTGGAGGAATGCCGTGAAAAGCTGGATACCATTACCTACGCCGATGAGCGCCTGGCCAAGCTGCAGAAGCTGCTCAAAAAACAGGAAGCGCTTTGCAAAGAAGCTGCCGCAGCCCTGACAGAAAAGCGAAAAGCCGGGGCACTTCTGTTAAAAGAACGAATTGAGTCTGAGCTGAAGGCCCTAAGTATGCCGTCCGTGCAGTTCATGGTGCAGATTCTCCCGGCAGATGGGAAACCCGGTTTTAACGCCACAGGGGCCGATGAAGTCGCCTTTCTTATGTCGGCAAATGCCGGGGAAGCGCCGGGGAAGATCAACAAGATCGCTTCCGGCGGTGAACTGAGCCGCATCATGCTGGCCATGAAAAATGTGTTTTCCGAAAACGATCCGGTCGGCACCCTGATCTTCGACGAGATCGACACTGGTGTTTCCGGCATCGCAGCACAGCGCGTTGCTGAAAAGCTCTACAGCGTCTCCGTAGGCCGGCAGGTCATGTGTGTTACGCACCTGCCGCAGATTGCCGCCATGGCGGACGCACATTTTAAAATTCAAAAAAACGAGCGAAACGGCAGAACCTTCACCGAGATCCAGGCTTTGGAAAACGAAGGTAAGCAGGCTGAGCTGGCTCGCATGTACGGCGGTGATAATATTACCGCCCTTACCCTGGCCGGTGCCGAAGAACAGCTGCAGGCGGCAGCGCGCTTCAAAGCAGCGTACCTCGGGAGATAATTCGTATCTGTACTTGCACTTTAGATAAGAATAGCATATAATATACAAAATTTTATTTTTCACGCAAAAAGGAGAGCACACACCATGGGTATTTTTGAAGAACTGGTCGCAAGAGGTCTTGTTGCCCAGACTACCAATGAAGAGATGATTCGTGAACAGGCCAACAAAGGCGAGATCACGTTCTATATCGGCTTCGACTGCACCGCAGACAGCCTTACCGCCGGTCACTTTGTTGCCCTGACCGTTATGCGCCGTCTGCAGATGGCCGGCAATACGCCCATTGCCCTGATCGGTGGCGGCACGACCATGATCGGTGACCCCTCCGGCCGTACCGATATGCGCAAGATGCTGACCCGTGAAGATATCAATCATAATGCGGAATGCTTCAAGCGTCAGATGGAGCATTTTATCGACTTCAGCGATGGCAAGGCCATCATGCTCAACAACGCCGACTGGCTGCTGGACCTGAATTATGTCGAATTGCTGCGTGAAGTCGGTGCTTGCTTCTCCGTAAACAATATGCTGCGTGCAGAGTGCTATAAAAACCGCATGGAACGCGGTCTGAGCTTCTTTGAGTTCAACTACATGATCATGCAGAGCTACGACTTCTACTACATGTTCCAGCATAACGGCTGCACCATGCAGTTCGGCGGCGACGACCAGTGGAGCAACATGCTCGGCGGCACCGAGCTGATTCGTAAAAAGCTCGGTAAAGACGCCAATGCCATGACCATTCCTCTGCTGACCGACTCTAACGGCATGAAGATGGGCAAAACAGCCGGCAACGCCGTTTGGCTTGACCCGAACAAGACTAGCCCCTACGACTTCTACCAGTACTGGAGAAACGTCGGTGACGCAGACGTTCTTAAGTGCATCCGCATGCTGACCTTCCTGCCGATGGAAGAGATCGAATCCATGGCTTCCTGGGAAGGCAGCCAACTGAACACCGCCAAGGAGCTTCTCGCCCGTGAGCTGACCACCATGATCCACGGCGAAGAAGAAGCCAAGAAGGCTGAGGCCGGTGCCAAGGCTCTGTTTGCCAGCGCAGGCAGCGGCTCTGAAAATATGCCGATGACCGAAATTACTTCCGACGACATTCCGGAAGGCGGCCTGGATATCATGACCGCTCTGGTCAAGGCCGGTCTCTGCAACTCCAAGTCCGATGCGAGACGCAACGTTCAGCAGGGCGGTGTAATTGCCAACGGCGAGAAGATTGCTGACATCGGTTACATTCTCTCTGAAGAAGCACTGCGTGCCGGTGTCATTCTCAAGCGTGGCAAAAAGAACTTCAACCAGATCATTCTGAAGTGATTCAGATATCAGATCCAATACGATAAAGAACCTCCTCCGGACGAATCGAATCCGGAGGAGGTTCTTTATCAGTGCCATATTAGGACTACCTCGAAAAAAGGGACCCTAATATGGCCCGACACCTGTCCCGCTTAGCCCTTCATGGACAGCAGCTTGCTTCTGAGCTCGGTCTCAATGCGTCCCAGTTCGACCTCGGCAGCAGTACGCTTGGCACGGCCTTCGTCCTGGATCGCGCGGACCTCTTCCAGGGTCGCGATCAGATCCTGATTGGTCTTCTGGAGGGTCTCCAGGTCGACAACACCGCGTTCTGCTTCTTTTGCAATAGCAACACTGCCCTGATGCAGGGTCTGTGCATTCTTCATAAGGATGGAATTTGTCACATCGGTTACCTCACGCTGGGCCTTCATGGCCTGTTCGGAATTGTGCATGGCCAGGGCAAGAACCATCTGGTTTTTCCAGAGGGGGATCGTGTTAACAATAGAAGTGGAAATACGCTCGGCCATGAGGGTGTCGTTGTTCTGGATCATACGAATCTGCGGGGCCATTTGCAGAGAGATATTTCTGGTCAGCTCAAGATCATAGATCTTTTTCTCGAAGCGGCCGATCATGTTGGCAAAATCGTTGGCAGCCTGCGCATCCTCGGGATTACCGGTCTCGTTCGCCTTTGCAATCAGTGCCGGGAGGTCGACATTACGCAGTGTCTCGATCCGTAATTTGCCGGCCAGGATATACATGGTCAGTTCTTTCATGTATTCCTGGTTTTTATCGTACATTTTATCCATCAGGGCGATATCCTTCAGGAGGGTAATACGGTGGTTGCTCAGTTCCGTGGTGATTTTGTCCACGTTTCCTTCGGCTTTGGCATACTGCGTCTTCAGAGTTTCCATCTTCTGGGCGGATTTCTTAAACAGGCCAAGGAAGCCCTTCTTTTCTTCGGCATCGAAGCTTAAGCCCTTTAATTCAACCACGAGGTCAGACAGCATGCCACCAACCTCACCAAGGTCCTTCGTGCGAACAGTGCTCAGCGCAGCATCCGAGAACTCGGAGATGTTCTTCTGCGCGTTGATGCCGTAGTTCATGATCTGTTCTGCGTTGAGGATATCGATCTTTTCAGAGAATGCACGGATTGCCTGCTGTTCTGCAGGGGACATTCCGTCCAGTGAAACGCCGGGGGCCTTTTCTTCTTCTTTTTCTGCCTCAGCGGCCTTGACCTCTTCCTCAGCCTCCTGTGCCAGAGCGGCGACAGCGCTTGCCGCAGGAGCGCTTTCTTCGGGAATGGGATCTAAGGTCAGGGTAAAGGTGGATTCATCAGCCATGATTTTTTCCTCCGTCAATACAATTTTGTATATTTTATTTTATTACGTAAAAGGGACAGAGTCAATAATCAAACGCCGACAAGTGGCCACAGGAAAACTATTCTATGCGTCAGGGTTTAAGTTGCAAATTCTGACATCACTGTGTATAATATAATTAGTGAATTAGTGGACTGGAGAAAGACGTATTATGATTAAGATCGCACCATCTATCCTCGCAGCAGACTTCACCGTTCTCGGTCAGGAAGTCGAATCAATTCAGCAGGGTGGGGCGGACTACGTCCATTTTGATGTCATGGACGGCGTGTTTGTCCCCAATATTTCTGTCGGCATTCCTGTTTTAGCCTCTCTGCGTAAAAAGACAGGCATGTTTCTGGACGTTCATCTGATGATCGAACGGCCTGTCCGTTACGTAGAAGCGTTTGTCAAGGCCGGAGCAGATTTGCTGAACTTCCATGTTGAAGCCGATTCGGAAGAGAATCTCAAAAAAGCGATTGCTGACGCAAAAGCTCTCGGCTGCAAAACCGGTGTTACAGTCAAACCGGGCACGGGTGCCTCTGCTGTTCTCCCGTATATCCGCGAAGTTGATATGATCCTTGTCATGACCGTAGAACCCGGCTTTGGCGGCCAGCATTTCATGCCGGATATGCTTCCGAAGATCCGCGAGCTCCGCGCTATGATCAACGAACTCAACCCCTCCTGCGACCTGGAGGTCGACGGCGGCGTCGATGCACAGACGGCGGCCCTCGTCAAGGAAGCCGGTGCGAATGTTTTGGTCGCCGGCAGTGCTGTCTTTAAAATGGCAGACCGCGGCGAAGCCGTCTCCCTGATTCGAAACGCTTAAGTTAGGAGCTTGCCCCAACATGTCTTTTTTTCCTGCTTCTTTAGAGAATTTGATCGATCATTTTGCTTCGCTTCCCGGTGTTGGGAAAAAAAGTGCACAGCGCCTTGCGTTCCATGTTCTTTCACTTTCCGATGAAGAAGCGAACGCCTTCGCTGCCTCCATTACCGATGCAAAGCGGAGCGTGCATTGCTGCAGTATCTGCCAGAATCTGACCGAAAACGACGTCTGCAGCATCTGCTCCAGCGACCGGAGAGACCGCTCCATGATCTGTGTGGTCTCAGAACCCAAGGATGTTCTTAGTATCGAGCGTGGCAGAGAGTATAACGGCACCTATCACGTCTTACACGGCGTACTTTCCCCGATGAACCATATCGGGCCGGATAACATCAAAATTAAAGAATTGCTCCACCGGGTAGCAGAGACAGATGTGGAAGAGGTCATCATGGCTACCAACCCGGATACCGAGGGTGAGGCAACGGCCATGTATATTTCACGCCTGCTAAAACCCTTTGGCATTAAGGTTTCCCGCCTGGCCTATGGCATCCCGGTCGGGTCAAACCTGGAATTTGCAGACGATGCCACTCTGAACAAGGCCCTTGAGGGCCGTGTTGAACTATAACGAAAAAGAAATATTAACGGAAATACATATCAGACATATCAGAAAGGAAACGGAGGTTTTATGACGCCAAAATTAAAAGTAATCCCCCTGGGCGGGCTGGACGAGATTGGTAAGAACATGACGGTCTATGAGTTCGGCAGTGATATCATTGTCGTCGACTGTGGTATGGGCTTCCCCAACGAAGATATGTACGGGGTGGACTGCGTCTACCCGGACATAACCTATCTTCGTTCAAACAAAGATCGCATCCGCGGAATTTTTCTGACTCATGGTCACGAAGACCATATCGGCGCAATCGCCTATGTTCTCAGCGAGATTGACGCCCCCATTTACACCACCCCACTGACCGCTGCCCTCATCGAATTAAAGCTCGAAGAGCACGACCTGCTCTTTAACTCCCAGATTTTTACCCGCCTGCCCGGTGCAGTGATTCGCCTGGGCAGCTTTACCGTAGAATTCATCCATGTGAATCATAGTATACCCGATGCCGTGGCCTTCGCCATCACGACCCCAATCGGCACTGTTTTGCACACCGGCGACTATAAAATCGACGTTACGCCGATTTCCGGCGGCATGATTGACCTTGCCCGCCTGGGTGAGCTCGGCAACAACGGCGTTCTCGCCATGCTGAGTGACTCCACGAACGTGGAAAAGCCCGGCCATACCGACTCCGAGAGCAAAGTCGGCGTAGCCATGGAAAAGTACTTCCTGAACTGCGATAAGCGCATCATCATTACGACCTTTGCCTCCAATGTGCACCGCCTGCAGCAGATCATCGATGTTGCGGTGAAGTACGGCCGTAAGATCGGTGTTGCCGGCCGCAGCATGGAAAACATTCTGCGTGTCTGCCAGGTGCTGGGATACATGGATGTCCCCCAGAATGCCCTCATGAGCATTGAAGAGCTGAACAAGCAGCCGAAAGGGAAGGTATGCATCATTTCGACCGGCAGCCAGGGCGAGGCAATGTCCGCATTATATCGGATGGCATTTTCGGAACATAAACAAATTCAGCTTGACCGCCAGGACAGGGTAATTATTTCGGCGTCACCGATTCCCGGAAATGAAAACACCATATCAAAGGTCATTGACGAGTTATTCCGAAAGGGCGTTGAAGTTATTTACGCGAAAAACACCGATTTACATGTATCCGGACATGCTTCTCAGGAAGAACTGAAGATGATGCTGGCTTTAGTTAAGCCCAAGTACTTTATGCCGGTTCACGGTGAGCCACGCATGTTAGTACTGCATAAGCAGCTAGCGGAAGAAATGGGGATTCCGTCTAAGAACATCATGATCGCTGAGAATGGAAACGTAGTAGAAATCAGTAAAAAGGGGATAATGTGCGAGGGCAGTGTCCAGGCCGGTCCTGTCATGGTCGATGGATCCGGTTTCAGTGAAGTTGGGAGCGCAGTCCTACGCGACCGTCATAGACTCGCCGAAGATGGAATGGTAGTCATCGTCATGCCGTACTCTTCTTATGACCATCGTCTTTTGTCTGATCCCGAAATCATTACACGAGGATTTATCTATGTGAAAGACTCCGAGGAACTGATGGAAGAAATGAAAAAGACAGTAACTGAGGCTTTAGATCACCTCGCCGAGCAAAATGTAGAAGATTACACTGCCATTAAAAGTCGTGT
>JAZRWD010000181.1:0-3050 GCA_045599525.1 Candidatus Limivicinus sp.
AAAGGTCAGACAGAAGAAAAGGAAAGGAACGACAGAAAAAGCTGTGGTATTCGAGGCCTCATTATGCTATACTAAATTGACTTTGTATGCGTTTGCATATGCGGCAGGCCTGTGCCTGCAGATGAGAGATGGAGGAACACCAACATGAGATGCCCCTTCTGTGGAAACGATGACAGTAAAGTAATTGACTCCCGCCCGGCGGAAGAAGGTTCGACCATCCGCCGCCGCAGAGAATGCATTGCCTGCCACCGCAGGTTTACGACTCACGAGGTCGTGGAGCATCTTCCGGTGGTCGTGGTGAAAAAAGACGGCAGCCGCCAGTCCTTTGACCGTGTCAAGCTGATCAACGGCATGGTGCGCGCCTGCGAAAAACGCCCCGTCGCCTTGGCAGAAATCGAAAAGATCGCTGACGAGATCGAGACCGAAGTCCGCAGCAGCCTTGAGCGGGAAGTCGACACTGTGCAGATCGGCGAGATGGTGATGGACCGCTTAAAGAACGTGGACGAGGTGGCCTATGTCCGCTTCGCCTCGGTTTATCGCAGCTTCCGGGATATTAACACCTTTATGGATGAGCTGACCAAGCTGCTGGGCAGCAAAACAGGGCTGTAAGCCGTGAAAACGCGGATCCTTCCCGGGCCGGAGCCGGACCGGACGGCAACCGAAGAAAGAGAATCGACCGGCGGATAGAGACAAAAAAGACCCCGGCGGATGGCCGGGGAGGGGAAGTCATGATAGAAGAAAACTACGGCTTTATTCACGAAGAACTGGATATCAAGATCCTGATCCTGTATGTGCTGCACAAGCTGCCCTATGTGGTGGAACCGGACACACTGTTTGACCTGTGCGCCAGCGACAGCGGCGTCGGCTATTTTACCTATTCCGAGTGCCTGGAGGCTCTGGTCAGCAACGAAAACGTGGTGGAGACAGAGTTCGGCTACCGCATCACGGAGAAGGGCATCGTCAATGCCCGGGCCGTGGGCAGCAGCCTGCCCTATTCCGTGCGCAATAAGATCGACCGCCTGATCGAACCGGTGGAGGCGCGGCTGGCCCGCCAGTCGATGATCCGCGCGGAGTATCACACCGGAGACACGGGCGGCATGGTCAGCCTTGGTGTGTCTGACGGTGTGGGTGAGTTCCTCTCGCTGGAGCTGCTGGTCGGCTCGGAGGAGCAGGCACGGAAGATCCGCCGGAATTTCCGAAAGGACGCAGAGGCTTATTACAATAAGCTGCTGGAAGTGCTTTCTGAACCGCTGAACTGAACCGCTTACTGCGGAGCCTGCGCAGAGAAGCAGGCCCGTGAATACCTGTGCATGATGCCGGTCGCCTGATCGGCATTTGTGCTCTGCCGGCAGTTTCGGCAGAGCTCAGCCCTGTTCCACGCAGGCAAGGGCTTCCTCGGGGGTCGCACAGATGGAGAAGGAATCCATGACGCTCTGCTGCATAAAGTGCCCGTCGGCACAGGCCTGCAGCAGGACGCGGAGCGGCTCATAGCAACCGAGGGTGTTCAGCAGGGCGATCGGTTTGCTGTGCTGCCCGATCTGCTTCAGCGTCAGCATCTCAAAGAGCTCATCAAAGGTGCCGATGCCGCCGGGCAGGGCAATGACAGCCTCTGAGCGGTCATCCATCAGCTGCTTGCGTTCCCGCAGGGTATCGGTGAACAGCAGCTCGCCGTAGGCGTGGTTCAGCACACCCGGCTCATCAAAATAGCGGGGAGATACGCCAACCATGCTGCCGCCCTCTGCCTGTACGCCGCGGGCAACTGCGCCCATCAGGCCGGTCAGGCCTGCACCATAGACCAGTGTATGGCCCTTTTGGGCTAGGCAGCGGCCCAGCGCCTCTGCCGCAAGATAATACTCCGGGTCCAGCGACTCGCTGGATGCCCCGAACACACAGATATTCATTCCGGTTCCTCCGTTCGTTTTGTTGTACGGAGTATACCATAACCCGAAGAAAGATAAAAGCTTATGTCGCTGATGTCCGTTTTGAAGAAAGGGATCCTGCTCCTGCTGGCCTGCCTGCTGATGGTAGGAACGGCCGCCTGCGGAGCCGTGACCGAAGAGCCGGAGGACGGCCGCCTGCAGATCATTGCTACGGTGTTCCCGGCCTATGATTTTGCCCGTCAGATCGCGGGCGAGCACGCCAATGTGCGTCTTCTTGTCCCACCGGGAAGTGAGACCCACAGCTTTGAGCCAACCCCGGCGGATATGATCCGCCTTCAGTCCGCTGACCTGATTCTCTGCAACGGCGGAGAATCGGAGGCCTGGATGGAGGAGATACTGGAAAGCCTTGAGGGCAGCGTCAACGTCCTGCGGATGATGGACTGTGTGGCGGTGGTCGAAGAGGAAGAAAAAGAAGGTATGCAGAGTGCCGGCGGGGCATGGGCGCAGGAAGAAGAGGAAGAAGACGAAGGCCCGGAATACGACGAGCACGTCTGGACCTCACCGGTCAATGCCATAGAAATTGCCGAAGCACTGGCGGAGGCTCTGTGCACCATGGACCCGGAAAACGCGGCGGATTACCGGGCTTCTCAGGCGGCCTTCCGGCTGGAGCTGGAGAACCTGGACCGGCAGTTCCGGGAGGTCGTTGCGGCTGCACGCAGCCATACGCTGATCTTTGCCGACCGTTTCCCGGTGCGGTATTTCACCGAGGAATACGGGCTGGATTACTATGCGGCGTTTTCCGGCTGCGCAGATGATGCGGAGCCTTCGGCAAAGACCGTCGCATTCCTCATCGACCGCGTGCGGGAGGAACAGGTCCCCGCCGTGCTGTATATTGAGTTTTCCAATCAGAAAATGGCGGACGTCATCTGCGAGGACACCGGCTGCGGAAAGCGGCTGTTCCACTCCTGCCATAATGTGAGTGTAGAGGATCTGAACAACGGAGTGACCTATTTGGAACTGATGCAAAAGAATGTGGAATCGGTAAGGGAGGCACTGGGCTGATGGCAATTCTATCCTGTGAGCACGCAGCCTTTGGCTATGAAGGAAATACCGTGCTGAAGGACGTGAGCTTCCGTGTGGAGGCAGGACAATATCTCTGTATCCTGGGGG
>JAZRWD010000182.1:0-11558 GCA_045599525.1 Candidatus Limivicinus sp.
ACCGGCATCCGGCTCGAGGAGCCGAAAAAATACAAGGTCATCATGCTTAACGATGATTTCACCACGATGGAATTCGTTGTGCAGGTCCTGATCGATGTATTTCGCAAATCAGAGGCTGACGCACAGCGCTTAATGCTGACGGTCCATAACAACGGAAGGGCGGTAGTGGCCAGCTATCCGTATGATATTGCTGTATCCAAGGTGAATATCGCGACCGCCAGAGCAAGGAAGGCAGGCTTTCCGTTCCGTATGCTGGTAGAGGAGGAGTAAGCGCATGAATGTGACGGAAGAAGTATCGGCTCTGCTGAATGCAATCCTCGACCTTGCGGAGGAACGGGGCTATGAGCTGATCACGCCGGAGCTCCTTATTCTGGCCTTGTGTGAGGATGAAAACTTTATTGAGTCGTTTATCCTGTGCGGCGGAGACATTGACCGCCTGAAGGTCCGGCTGGAGGCGTATCTGCTGGAAAATGTGGACGTCGTAGAGAAAGGGCAGGGACAGGCGGAAATGTCTGTAGGTATGCTGCAGATCCTCAACGGGGCAGCGGCACAGGCGATGAGCTGTGGTAAAACGGCTATTGCGCTGACGCATATCCTGCATGCGCTCTGGAAGCTGACCGACTGCTATGCGGTATATTATATGGAAGAGCAGGGTGTGGACGAGCTTACGCTTCTGAACGAGCTGATCGGCGATGACGAAAATCCGGACGTGGATTGGGAAGAGATGCTGAACGCCGAGCATTCGGAAGCGGCAGAAGACGACGGGACGGCAGAGACCAAAAAAGGGCTGCATTCCTTTGCCCCTTGCCTCAACGAGAGTCTCGGGGAAATGAACCCCCTGATCGGCCGTGAGGAAGAGCTGGAGCGGACGATTCAGATTCTGTGCCGCAAGGACAAAAACAACCCGCTCCATATCGGTGAACCGGGCGTGGGAAAAACCGCTCTGACCTATGGCTTTGTGCAGCGCCTGCGGGAAGGCCGCGTTCCGGAAGCCATTCAGGGCGCAAAGGTCTATTCGCTGGACCTCGGGAGTATTCTTGCCGGGTCCCAATACCGCGGCGACTTCGAAAAGCGCCTCAAACAGGTTCTGGAAGAGGTCGCTAAGGAAGAAAAGCCAATCATCTATATTGATGAGATCCACAACCTGCTGGGCGCAGGGGCTACCGGCGAAGGGGCGTTTGATGCGGCCAATATCCTGAAGCCCTATATGTCCCAGGGAAAGATTCGCTTTATCGGGGCAACAACGTACGAAGAATATAAAAAGTATTTTGAACGGAGCCGCAGTCTTGTACGCCGTTTCCAGAACGTGGAGATCCGGGAACCGGACAGGGAAGAGGCTGTGCATATCCTTGAGGGGCTGCGGGAGAAGTATGAACACTTCCACGGCGTGCATTATGCAGACGGCGTAATGGAATATGCCGTACGGATGAGCGCGCAATATATCAATGAACGCTTTCTGCCGGATAAGGCGATCGACCTCATTGATGAGGCTGCCGCCTGGCGAAAGCTCCATCCGCTGGACGAAGAGGAGCAGACCGTAGGAAAGGACCTGATCGATGAGGTCCTGACCAAGATCTGCCGCGTTCCGAAGCAGACCGTTGAGCTTGACGAGGCAGAGAAGCTTTCCACGCTGCAGGCCAGGATGCTTTCACAGATCTTTGGCCAGGATGCTGCGGTGACGCAGGTGGTCAATGCGGTGAAGTATGCGCGTGCCGGACTGAAGGAAGAGGGAAAGCCTCTGGCAAGCCTTCTCTTTGTTGGGCCGACGGGTGTGGGCAAAACGGAAATTGCCCGTGTGCTGGCAAAGGAACTGGGCGTCAGCCTGATTCGTTTTGATATGAGCGAGTACGGGGAACGGCACTCGGTGGCCAAGCTGATCGGTGCGCCTGCAGGGTATGTCGGCTATGAAGAAGGCGGACTTCTGACAGAGGCGATTCGTAAAACGCCTTCGGCCGTCCTGCTGCTGGATGAGATCGAAAAGGCCCACCCGGATATTTTTGCGACCCTTCTTCAGGTAATGGATTATGCCACGCTGACCGATAACCAGGGAAGAAAGGCCGATTTTCGGAATGTGATCCTGATCATGACCTCCAACGTCGGTGCAGCCGGTCTGGGCAAAACAGGCATCGGCTTTGCTTCAGGCGATAACATGGAGGACACCTTGACGGCCGAGGTCAGGCGCGTGTTCCAGCCGGAATTCCGTAACCGCCTGAGCAAGGTCATTCCGTTCCGCCGACTGGATGACGATATGGCAGCCCGGATCGCAGCCAAAAAGTTAAGCGAGCTGGGAGAACTGCTGGCAGCGAAGCAGATCACCCTGACTGTGGATGAAACGGCTGTTACCCTGCTAAAGACACGGGGGACAAGCCGCGAGTACGGAGCGAGAGAAATTGGCCGAGTAATCGAAAACGAGATCAAGCCGTTGCTGGTGGACGAGATCCTGTTCGGAAAGCTGAAAGACGGCGGAGCCTGCCTGCTGAAAGCGGCGGAAGGTCATTTTACTGCCGAATTTGCCGAAGCGTGAGGAATAAGCAAAGGAGGGCGCATGCCTGTATTTGAGCTGGAGAAGGATTGTATTGCCTTTCCAAACCCGGAACTGCCGGAAGAGGACGGGCTTCTTGCGGTTGGCGGAGACCTGTCACCGGAGCGTCTGCTGCTGGCCTATTCCAACGGGATATTTCCCTGGTATGAAGACGACGGACCGATCCTCTGGTGGTGCCCGAAGGAGCGTTATATTATCCGGCCGGAGAAGATCCATGTTTCCCGTTCCATGAAAAAATACCTCCGCCGGCATGAGATTGAAGTGCGGCTGAATCGGGACTTTTCCGACACGATTCATCGCTGCCGGATAAAACGGGAAAATGCAGAGGGGACCTGGATCACGGATGATATGGAACAGGCCTATTGTACCCTGCATGAGTGCGGGTATGCGGCCAGTGCGGAGGCTTTTGTCGACGGGGAACTGGCGGGGGGCCTGTATGGCGTGACGATCGGTCGCTGCTTCTTTGGCGAAAGTATGTTCAGTGACCGGGAGAACGGTTCAAAGCTGGCTCTGATCGGTCTGGCGCAGTTCCTGGAGGATAATGGCTGCCCGATGATCGACTGCCAGTTTCATACCCCACATCTGGAAAGCATGGGAGGAGAACGCATTACCTACACGGAGTACTGTTCACTGCTGCAGCAGGGCGGCGTTATGGTAGGAAATGCTGCGGATATTGACGGATAGGCGTTAACGGAAGTAAAAACAGCGAAAAGAGAAAATGAAAAGAAAGACTTGACTTTAGCGCACTAATGCGTTATTATGTCACAGTCTTAAATTCATTATTTGGAGGACAAGTAAAATGAGAAAAATTCTTGCACTGGCTATTATGGTGTGCATGGTAAGCGCACTTTGCGTTTGCAGCGCTTCCGCTGCTGACTACACCTTCAAGCATGGCTTCGACCTGGATTACCCCCCGTATTCCTACCTGCAGGATGACGGCACTGTCGGCGGCTTCGATGTTGAAGTAGCTCAGGCAGTCTGCGAATACCTCGGCTGGGGTTATGAAGCAGTTCCCTTCAACTGGGACGCCAAGGACGCTGAGCTGAACGCCGGCTCCTGCGACTGCATCTGGTCCGGCTTCACCGTGGAAGGCCGCGAAGACAACTATGTCTGGTCCATTCCTTATTCCAACAACACCCAGATGATCCTGGTCAAGGAAGACTCCGGCATCAAGACTCTGGCTGACCTGGCCGGCAAGATCGTTGGTGTTCAGACTGCAACCTCCGCTTACGACCTGCTCCAGGAAGATCAGGCTGACCTCTGCGGCACCTTTGCTGAACTGACCGTTTATGAAACCTACACCATCGCCTTTAACGACCTTAAGGCAGGCGCAATCGACGCAATCGCAATCGACGCCACCGCAGGCGGCTTCCTGATTTCCGGCGAGACCGGCTACATGTTCCTCGAAGAGACCCTTGGTGTTGAGACCTATGCAGCAGGCTTCCGTCTTGGCGACGAAGAGCTCCGCGACCAGGTCAACGAGGCCCTTGAGGCGCTGGCAGCCAATGGCACCATCGCTGAGATCGCTTCCAAGGAAGACTACGCTGACATCCGCGATTACCTGACTCTCGGCGCCGATGCCGCTGAAAAGGCAACCGAAGCTGCAGCAAAGTAAGCGTTTAACGATGGATGATGGGCTGCCGACAGGCAGCCCATTTTCGTTATTTTCCCAATAGAATCTGTAAGAACCGGAGATATGATATGACGTTATCGGTTATGCTTTCCACGATGGGAGACGGTATGCTGCGTACCTGCGGCATTTTCCTGCTGACCATCCTCTTTTCTCTGCCTCTTGGCATTCTGGTTGCTCTTGGCCGTATGTCCAAAAACGCGGTCTTGCGTGGTTTGGTGAAGATCTACATTGCCATCATGCGTGGTACGCCGCTCATGCTGCAGTTGCTGGTCTGGTATTTTGGCCCGTATTACCTGTTTGGCTGGTCGATTCGCGGATACCGCTTCACGGCAATCATGCTGGGCTTTGTGTTTAACTACGCTGCCTATTTCGGCGAAATCTACCGCTCGGGTATTGAGTCGATGCCTGTCGGCCAGTATGAAGCAGCGGAGATCCTTGGCTACTCTAAGGTGCAGACCTTTATTCGTATTATCCTTCCCCAGGTGTTTAAGCGTATTCTCCCGGCCATTACGAATGAAGTGATCACCCTGGTCAAGGATACCTCTCTGGCCTTTACTCTGGCATACCAGGAAGTCTTCTCCATTGCAAAACAACTGGCTGCATCACAGACCTCGTTTATGCCGTTCCTGATTGCCGGCGTTTTCTATTTCGTCGCAAACTACATCGTAGCCTTTATCATGGAACGTTTTGAAAAGGCATTGGATTACTACAAGATCTGAAGAAGGGAGGAAGCACGATGAACATTTTGAAAATGGAACACATCCGCAAGTCCTTCGGCGAGCTGAACGTCTTAAAGGACATCAGCTTTTCTGTGGACAGCGGCGAGGTTGTCAGTATTATCGGCCCTTCCGGTTCCGGTAAATCTACCCTCCTGCGCTGTGCGACCATGCTGGAGACGATTGACAGCGGTGAGATCGTCTACCTGGACCATGTTGCAGCGAAAACGGCTGAAAATGGGCGGGCGCATTACGCCGGTTCAAAGGAAATGAAAGAGATCAAAAGCTTTTTCGGGCTCGTTTTCCAGCAGTTTAACCTGTTCCCGCATTATAACGTGCTGCGCAACCTGATGGATGCTCCGGTGAATGTACAGAAGCGGGACAAGGCCGAAGTGAAGAAGGAGTGCATGGAGCTTTTGCGCAAGATGGGCCTGGAGGACAGGGCAGAGTATTATCCCTGCCAGCTCTCCGGTGGCCAGCAGCAGCGCGTAGCCATTGCCCGTGCTCTGGCCATGAAGCCGCAGATCCTGTTCTTCGATGAACCGACCTCTGCGTTGGACCCGGAGCTGACGGGTGAAGTCCTTAAGGTCATCAAGCAACTGGCAGAGGAAAAGATGACGATGGTCGTTGTTACCCACGAAATGGCATTTGCCCGTGCGGTCTCGGACCGTGTGATCTTCATGGACGGTGGTGTAATTGTTGAGCAGGGCCGTCCGGAGGACGTGTTCGGCGATACGCAGGAAGAGCGCACGAAACAGTTCCTGAGCAACTATAATCAGTGAGTGCAGAAAAAAGAACTCCGGATAATGCGTGAGACCGCTCCGCGCGGTGTTACCGGAATGAAATAGGCAGTGCAGCTTTTGCGGATATGCTTCGCAAAAGCTGCACTGTTTCATCTGTTTATTATGGCGAGAATAGCGAAAAGAGCCGCCCGGAGTTCACTGCGGGCGGCTCTTTGGTGATATACGGTTTTGTGGAGTAAGGTTTGTGTTGTTCGTTTACTGAGCGGAAGCAGAAGCGGTTTCCGTTTCATTATTGGTGTTTTTTAAGGCATCCAGCTCAGTTTGAAGAGCGGTTACTTTTCCCTGAAGCTCGGTAATTGTGGTGTTCAGTTCTTCAATCTTCTCATTCAGATCGGTGATCTCCTGTGCCTGCTCTGCCGAGGTGATGACCAGTGCGTCATATACGGTCTGCAGGTCGTTCAGGCTTTCTGTGAGGGAATTCAGCGCTGTAACCTTTGCGTTGAGCTGTTCCTGCATTTCTTCAATCGTAGTAGTTTTGGCATCAACATCCGCCTGGAGGACTTCAATGTTGATGCCCTTTTCGGCAACGGTTGCTTCAAGACCGTCTATCTTTTCTGTTTTCGCGGCAACGTCGTTTCGTAATGCTTCGATTTCGGTGCTGAGAGCGGCGATTTCTTCACTCAGGGCTGCAGCTTCATTGGCTTTGGTGCTCAACTCCCACTCCAACAGGGCTACGGCAGAGTTCTTTTCGTCGGTCAGTTCAATCAGCTGCTGCTCCAGCGTGTTTTTCTGCTCGGTCAGCTCAGCCAGCTGATGTTCCAGGTTAGCAACCGTGAAGTTCTTCTCATCAGTCAGCTCAACCAGCTGCTGATTCAGTGTGTCAATGGTTGCTTTGGCTTCGTCCTTTTCGCCCTCAAGCTCGGCATATTTGGTCTCCAGTTCCTCATAAGCAGAGGTACTGTTGTTCAGCTTTTCTTCCAGCTCGGCAATGGTGGAATCGGTCTGCTTCTGCAGCTCATCGAGCTGGGCTTCAAGACCTTCGATGGTTTCGGTCAGGGCAGCAATCTGGGTGTTCAGCTCGGCAATGGTCTGCTCCTTGGCGTCCAAAACGGCTACAGCGCTTTCCGCTGCCTGCAGCTCATCCACACGGGCGAGAAGGTTTTCGATAGTCTTGCTCTGCGCGTCACGTTCTGCGGTCAGGGAGGCAATCTGCTCCTGGAGGCTTTCAATGGTTGCGGTCTGCTCTTCGGAGCGTTCTTCCACAGCCTCTAATTCAGCAAGCTGTGAGTTCAGTGCGGCAATCGTGCCGTTGCTGCTGTCACGCTCGGTGGTAAGAGCTTTGATCTGCTCCTGCAGAGCGGCAATAGCCTTTTCACGTTCGGACGGTTCCGGGGTTACCCCTTCAAGCTCAGCGATATGTGCACGCTGCTCACTAATGAGTGCGTCCTGCTGGGCGTTCAGTTCTTGCAGCTGAGCGGTCAGCTGCTGAGCTTCCGTCAGGCTGGTCTGCAGACTCTCGTTGTTCTTTTTGACCTCAGAGAGTTCGGTCTGCAGGGAAGTGATGGAAGAGTCTTTCTCGGCGAGCTTGGTCTCCTGCTCAGCGATGGTCTGATCCTTTTCAGTGAGCTTGGTTTCCTGCTCAGCGATGGTCTGATCCTTTTCGGTGAGCTTGGTTTCCTGCTCGGCAATGGTCTGATCCTTTTCGGTGAGCTTGGTTTCCTGCTCGGCAATGGTCTGATCCTTTTCGGTGAGCTTGGTCTCCTGCTCAGCGATGGTCTGATCCTTTTCGGTGAGCTTGGTCTCCTGCTCAGCGATGGTCTGATCCTTTTCGGTGAGCTTGGTCTCCTGCTCAGCAATGGTCTGATCCTTTTCGGTGAGCTTGGTCTCCTGCTCAGCGATGGTCTGATCCTTTTCGGTGAGCTGAGCTTCCTGCTCGGCAATGGTCTCGTCCTTTGCCGTTATCGTAGTCTGCTGGGAGGCAACGGCGGCTTCGGCGTCGCCAAGCTTGTTCTGCAGATTTTCGTTGATGAGTTTGACTTCATAGATTTCGTTCTGCAGAGAACCGATTCGGTGTGTATCATCCGTGAGCTGTGCCTGCTGGTCAATGATCACATCGTTCTGACCTGCGATGACGCCGGCCTGTTCATTGATCGTATTCTGGGCCAGGCTGAGAGAATCATTCAGGGACTCAATGCGGTTGGCCTGTTCCGTAATGGATTCATTCTGCGTGCCGATCGTGTCAGCCTGATTCTTGATGGTAACGGCCTGTTCGGCAATTTTGCCCTCGTTCTTGGAGAGGGTAATATTCATGCTGTTGATGGCAGCTTCCTGTTCGGCAACCTTGTTGTTGAGACCGGAGATCGTATCGTTCAGGTTGGCGATGGTGCTCTGCTGATTGGTGATCGTGGACTCCTGTGTTGCCGCACGGGACTCGCTGTCCTGCAATGCGGTGTTAAGTGCGGCAATTTTCTCCGTTTGACCGGAGATTTCTGCGGTCTGCTGCGTTAAGGCGCTTTCCTGCTGGGTGACTGTGGCAGACTTTTCGGCCAGCTCTGCATCCTTTGTGGTGACGGTGTTCTGGAGCTGTTCGAGATTGGCGCTCTGCTCGGCAATGAGGGCCTTTCCATCAGCGAGATTTGCTTCCAGCTCGGCAATCTCTTTTTCCCGGGCTTCCAGGGTGGTATTCTGTTCCGCGATGACAGCCTGCAGCTCTTTTGCGGTGTTGCAGCCGTTAATGCCGAAGTAGCCTGTTGCACCGGCCAGCACTACGCAGGCCGTGGCCAGAGCGATTACGGCAGGGCCGGCTTTTTTCCCTGAGGCGGCAGCCTCGGGGGCATTCGGCAGGAGTGCAGTGCTGCAGGAAGGACAGGTTTTTTCATCGCCGGGAATGATTTTTTTACAGTTAGGACAATACATGGTGTTCTCCTTTGCAACTATGGGATCGGCCGGCAGGACCGGCGGGAAAATGCGGGGAAAAACAGAGGCACAAACCTCTGATATTATTACAGAAAACTTTTTGTATTATATCACTCTTCATTATAAAAGGCTATAAAATATTTATGAAGATTTTACTGACTTTTCCAAAAACCGGGGTGCAGATCTGCTGTCCGGCGCAGAGGTTCAGGCAACCTGACCGGAGTATAGCTGACGGGCAATCGTAAGAATATCCCGGTGGACAACATCGCGGGGCTCAAAGTGAAGCAGACGGCAGACACCCTGCATGATGATTCCGCTGCATCCGGTACTGATCAGGGTACCGAGGCCTACAGCTCCGCCCAGGGCCCAGCCGATTGCCAGAACAACAACGTAAATGGCAGCCAGAACAGCCCCGATGGGCACCTTCGGCAGGCGCTTGCCCAGTGCGACCATCAGGGAATCTCTGGGGCCGCAGCCGTGTCCCGCACGCATATAGAAAAACTGGCCGAGGCACATAAAGGTGATGCCGCAGAGCATCATGGCGATGCCGCCGACAGCGCTCTGTGCGTAGGGGATGGGGCCGTGCTCGAGAAAGAAGTTCGCAATATTATTCGTTAGTAGGGCGTCAAAAACAGTGCCGAAGCCAATGTGTTCCTTCATCAGAAGGTCGATACACAGAATAACGATGCTGGATGCCGTCATGGCCAGCCCGTAATTCAGCGGGGTGTGGTAGGAAAGACCCATACCGAAGCAGTCCCAGGGGCCAAGGCCGATATTTGCCAGAATGGTCAGGTGAATACCAAAAGCGAAAATCGTCAGGCCGAGCAGAAGCTCCAGCCATTCCAGCAGAATTGTCTTGCGAACAGAAGAAATCATGGTAAACCTCCGAAAAAATGGGAAATGGGGTGCAAAACACAGCCGGTTTACCGAAATATTGAACGCAGCTGATGCACATTATCAAGAAATTATAGCATATCGCTTTTTTCCGGTCCAGTAAAACGGAGAAGAATTCGACAGATAACCGATTATTTGCAAAGGCGGGTATGCAGCAGCGGCATGAGAGTATGCAAGGAATTTGTTTGACGCCTCAATATCTGCAGTGTTATACTAATTAAGTTATTTTTGCATGGATATGCTGTGCATTTGAACCGATGATACCAGGAATTGTCGTAAATGAGAGACAGGGGAGAAGAACTGCTTATGTTTAAGACCGGTTTTGATAATGATAAATATCTGCAGATGCAGAATGAACGCATTCGTGAACGCATTGCACGCTTCGGCGGCAAGCTCTATCTGGAATTTGGCGCTAAGTTGTTTGACGACTATCATGCCTCCCGCGTGCTGCCCGGTTTTCAGCCGGACAGCAAGATCCGCCTGCTTATGTCTCTGAAAGACGAGGCGGAGATCATTATTGCCATCAACGCACAGGATATTGAAAAGAACAAGGTCCGTGGCGACTATGGCATTACCTACGACCTGGACGTCCTGCGCCTGATCGATGCTTTCCGGGAATGCGGCCTGTATGTCGGCAGCGTGGTTCTTACCCGCTTTACCGGCCAGGCATCCGCTGTTGCCTACCAGAAGCGCCTTGAAGCCCTTGGCCTGAAGGTCTTCCGCCACTATCCGATTGAGGGCTATCCTTCCAATATTGCCAAAATCGTCAGCGATGAGGGCCTGGGCAAGAACCAGTACATTGAAACCAGCCGTTCTCTGCTGGTCGTTACCGCTCCCGGTCCCGGCAGCGGCAAGATGGCGACCTGCCTGTCCCAGCTGTATCATGAGCATAAGCGCGGCATCCGGGCCGGCTATGCAAAGTTTGAAACCTTCCCCATCTGGAACATTCCGCTGAAGCACCCGGTGAACCTTGCCTATGAGGCAGCAACCGTTGACCTGGCAGACGTGAATGTGATCGACCCCTTCCACCTGGAGGCCTACGGCAAGACTACGGTCAACTATAACCGTGACGTGGAGATCTTCCCGGTCCTGAATGAGATCTTTACCCAGATCTACGGTGAGAGCTACTATAAATCCCCCACGGATATGGGCGTAAACATGGCAGGCTATGCCATCTGCGATAATGACGCAGTGTCAGTTGCCTCAAAGGAAGAGATCATCCGCCGTTATTATAACGAGCTGAACAAGAAAATGCGCGGCCTCTCCGGCGAAGACGAGATCACCAAGCTTGAACTGCTGATGAAGCAGGCGGGCATCAAACCGGAGAACCGCTCGGTCGTCAGTGCGGCGCTTGTCCGTGAACAGATCTCCGGCGGTCCTTCCTGCGCAATCGAGCTGCCGGACGGCAAGCTGGTCACCGGCCGCACCACGGAACTGCTCGGCGCGGCTTCTGCAGCCTTGCTGAATGCCCTGAAATATCTGGCCGGAGTTCCGGATGAGGTCAAGCTCATCTCCCCGGAGATCATTAACCCGGTCCAGCGTCTGAAGACTGAGTACCTTGGCAACCATAATCCCCGCCTGCATCTGGACGAGCTGCTTGTTGCCCTTTCCATCTGCGCAGTCACGGACCCGAATGCCGCCGCGGCGCTGGAGCAGATGAAGAACCTGAAGCACGCGGAAGCCCATTCCACGGTAATTCTGTCCCAGGAAGATGAGTTTATGTTTAAGAAGCTCGGCATGAACCTCACCATGGAAGCGGTCTATCAGACGAACAAGCTCTTCCATAAGTAATCCAGGAAAAAAGAAATCCGGGCAAAAGAAAGCAAAGCGACAGAAAATCAGCGGCTGCGGCAGGTCCGTAGCCGCTGATTAAGAAAAAGGAGAAACAGCATGGCCTCTGATCTCAGCAGATTTATTCAGGCACAGCAGGGAAGCTACCATACCGCTCTGACAGAGATACGCAACGGCCGCAAACGAAGCCACTGGATATGGTACATATTCCCGCAGATCTCCGGTCTGGGCTACAGTTCAACGGCGCAGTATTATGCGATCCGAAGCCTGCAGGAGGCAAAGGATTTTCTTGCGCACCCCTATCTGGGCGGAAATCTTCTGGA
>JAZRWD010000183.1:0-4311 GCA_045599525.1 Candidatus Limivicinus sp.
CCAGATATTGACCGCAAAAGCGGATTCACTCTGGTTCTTTTCTTCCGGGTGAGCGCCCATTGCGTAGACGATCCTTCCCGGCTTCTGGGGAAATACCGGAGCCGGCGTTTCCGCATCCCGTATCCCTTCCCAGGAGGGGGCACTGCCGGCAATTTTAAACCGGCCGCGGTCCGAGGCGAATGGCACATTGAAAAACGTGCTGATTCCGTCCCGGCGGAAGCCCTTCAGTTCGCCCTGCGATATTTTCAGAATAACGCTCTGCTTTTCCATGATCCTCTCCTCCTGCGTTATTTCCCTGTATGCATGAAATTAGAAAAAAAGGATGATTCATGCATAATTATACAGCGATAATGCGCAAATAATGCAAACGAATAATTATACATTAATGAAAAACAGGGCTTCTGTCAAGAATCTTTCTGACGCAGGGAACAGCGGGGCTCCTGCCGGCCTTTTGTATCATCCCCGGTGGTTGACAAATCTGAAAAATGCTTTAAAATTAAACAGAACAAAATTTTGAAATATACAGAAAGTGGGAATAGCATTGAAAAACAAAAAGAAAGTATGGCTCGGCATCGCGGCCGCAATTCTTGTACTGCTACTTGCGGTACTGCTCTTCGGGGCGAACTATCTGGTCAGCTTTGCCATCGGGCGCACTACGGGAACGGTGAATGTCGCTCCGGCAAGCACACTGTCCGATGCTGCACGCAGCGCAATCGCGGAGAACTGGCAGAAACAGAAGGAACAGGCGGCCGAATGGAAGGCAGGAGCCGATTCCAAAATGCTTTATACTACATCGGATGACGGTCTGCAGCTGGCTGCGGAGGTCATCGTCAGTGACGAAAGCTCCCATCGCTGGGTCATCGCAGTACACGGCTACCGCGGAACCCACAACTATATGGATGCACCGGCATCCTATTTCGGGCTCCAGGGCTACAACGCGCTTCTGCCCGACCTGCGGGGCTGCGGCGCCAGCGAAGGCGACTATATCGGGATGGGCTGGCCCGACCGCAGGGATATGCTGAAATGGATTGGCTGGATCATTGGGGAAGACCCCGAAGCGGAGATCGTCCTATACGGTATCTCCATGGGCGGTGCAACCGTAATGATGACCTCCGGCGAAGCTCTGCCGCCTCAGGTTAAGGCTGTCGTGGAAGACTGCGGCTATACCACGGTATGGGATATCTTTGAAGATGAACTTGCCTATCTCTTCCATCTGCCCAGCTTCCCCATCCTGCATGTGGCGAGTGGCATCTCCTCCTTCCGTGCCGGTTACAACTTTACGGAGGCATCCTCCCTTAAGCAGGTCGCCAAAGCAGAAGTGCCCATCCTGTTTATCCATGGTTCGGAAGACAACTTTGTCCATACCGACATGATCTACAAGGTTTACGATGCCTGTAATACCGAGAAGCAGATGCTGGTCGTGGATGGGGCCGGCCACGGCAACTCCTACAACCATGCGCCTGAACTCTATTTCGATACCATCTTTACCTTCCTTGCCCCGTATGTTGCTTAAGTGAGGCTGCCATGATGAAGATACGGAAACGATCGCTACTGCTGCTACTGCTTTTGCTGCTCTGTCTGGGCATGCTGTTCTCCGGCCGGGCCTCGAAACCGGCCCCTGCCGCAGAGCCGGTCACCGATCTGCAGTTCGTCTTTGTCCATGGCCTTTCCGGCTGGGGCAGCTATGACAGCCGGTATAAGCAGATGCCTTACTGGGGCATGTTCGGGGGCGACCTGATCCGCTACCTCAACAGCGAAGGCTACCCCAGCTATGCGGCATCCGTCGCACCTGAGGGCAGCGCCTGGGACAGGGCCTGCGAGCTCTACGCCCAGCTGACCGGCACGGTCACCGATTACGGAAAGGAACACAGCGAGCGCTGCGGCCACGAGCGTTTCGGCAGGGATTTCTCTTCGGAACCGCTGCTGCCGGACTGGTCAGACGGAAAGCCGATTGTCCTGTTTGGCCATTCCTTTGGGGGAGTGACGGTCCGTCTCTTTACCGAGCTTCTGGCAAACGGTTCGGAGGCCGAACGTGCCGCGACGGCTTCGGAGGAACTTTCCGGCTTCTTTGCGGGCGGACAGGGCCAGCGGATCCACACCGTGGTGACCCTGGCAGCGCCGACCAACGGAACCACGGCCTATGACATGCACAAGGATGCGTCCTTCGACAGCGAGTCGGTGAAGGTCTCTTTCTGGAACGAGCTTATGGGCAAGCTCTTCAGCTCCCGTAAACAGGCGGAGCCGGACGGAAGAGCGGCTTATGACTACGCAGCTTTCGATATGCACATCGATAACGCAATGGCACTGAACGAGCGCATTTCCACGCTGCCGGGCACCTACTATTTTGCCATTCCCTGTTCGGCGACCGAAAAGCAGGCAGACGGTACCTGGACCCCAATATCCTCCCTGATGGAAGGAATGTTCCGCAAGAGCTCTGCACAGATGGGGGCCTATACGGGAACGACCGCTGGCGGGATGGTCATCGATGAGAGCTGGCGGGAAAACGACGGCCTGGTCAATACCATCTCGGCGGGTGCCCCGAACGGAGCGCCCACCGGCGTGTACGGGGAAGGTACGGCAGAGCCGGGACGCTGGTACGTGATGCCGGTCCATAAAGGGGACCACATGTCCCTGCAGGGCGGTATGACCAAGCGGCAGGATGTAAAACCGCTGTATATGGATCTGCTCCAAATGATCGACAGTCTGGATCCCTGACAATAGGATAGAAACAAAACGAGGCCTCACGGTGTTCAACCATACGGTGAGGCCTCGTTCTTCCTTTATTATGGAAACGGATTTGTTTGGGTTCGGTGTTATTTCAACAGATCAGCGAGGTAACCTTCATCATTTTTGTGAGAGCCCTTCAGCTGTTTGTACTTTTTGATGCAGTTTACAAGCAGTTCGGGATTGCTGCCAAACTTCATTTTTTCAGCTTCCTCTTCAGATTCATGAGTTCTTCATAGTTGACAGAGGTCTGAAAAGCATTGTTGTAGAACTGACGGCTCTTCAGTAACTCTGGTCTTACGTTGTAACCCTCGTACATGTTCGTAAGATAAACCTGACCATCTGCTTTGGAAATCCAAATGTTGTCCTGGCGATTGAAGAGGTCCAACACTTCGCAGTAATGCGTGGTGAAAATGAGAGAAGCATTCTTCTTATTCACAGATTTGTCTTTGTAAAGACTGATCATGTTCTCAACGAGAGTCTTGTGAAAATGGTTCTCGACTTCATCGATGAGCAGATCAAAACCGTTTTGCAGGGATGCGACCACGATGACATAGAGAAGAAGGCCTTTAGTGGTACCGCTGGAAAGAAGATAGATCAGTTCTTTATCGGAGATGACCTCGGTCTTATTCTGATAGATGAGACGGTAGTTGTGGTCGTCAATCATCTGCAAATCCTGAATGGTATCGTCAAAGATTTTGATGATGTTGGTCAGGTACTCTCCGGAGATGGAGTAGTTCTTCAGGGCCCTAAACAAAAGCGGATAGGTATTTACACCAAGACCGTTGCTGTCGAAGTAGACCGCGCGGGTCTCTTTCTTTTTCAGAACAAAGAAGACAATCGAAGTATCTTCCGGAAGGATGCCGAGACCGGATACCGGTTTGAAGTCCTTCTCGTTGTAAATTGCCTTGAGGTTTGTCTTAGCATACTTCTTTTTTGAAAGCTGCTGCTCAGAGAAGATTGCCTTGTTTCCAAGAGATGAGTCAGAATGCAGGACAGTGGTGTAGCGGTACACAAACCCCTCGTGGTAGAAGATGATCTCCAGGTTAATGTTGTCGTAACTGTAGTTTTTTCCCTCTAGACGGAAATCGCTCAGGATGGAATAGCAGCAATCTAACAGCTCAATAGCAGTGGTCTTACCGGAAGCGTTCTTGCCGATAAAAGCAGCCGTGTTGAAAACGAACAGAGAGTCGGCAATCTCCTGAAGCTCGTACTCTTTATCCTCGGTTGTTTTCTTGGACTGTGCGATGAAATCAATCGTGAATTCATCCTTACCGTTTTTGAAATGACAGGCTTTTACTCGTAGTAGTTTCATGGTCTTCACCTCCAGAGCTATTGTACCGCAAAACCGCAATTAAAACAAGAAAAATGTTTGAAATTTAGAAAAATGAAAGAAAACAGCAAAAAATTTCGATTTGGCGAAAAGTGTTTCCGACGGTGTGTCCGCCCTTTGCGGGATAAATGTGTAAGATGAGATAAGCTAGAGAATTCCAGGCAGGGGATTCCCGTGCGAGCGGGGTGAACAGGGGAAGCTGCGCATTCTCGGCCCTTACCCGAGCGTAGCGAAAGAGAAGATAAAACAGCGAG
>JAZRWD010000184.1:0-18110 GCA_045599525.1 Candidatus Limivicinus sp.
AAGATCCTTATGCCGACCCTGGTCATCCTTCTTGTTATCGCTGCTGTCTGCTCCTGCAGCCGTCCTGGCGCCTTCGAAGGCATCAAGTTCATGTGGGGCATCAACTATGAAAACGCAGAAAAAGCCGGCGGACTTGGCAAGGTTGCTCTCGCTGCAATGGGTCAGTGCTTCTTCTCTCTGAGCCTTGGTACCGGTCAGATGATCGCCCTTTCCTCTTACATGGCTAAGGACAAGAACATTATCAAGAGCACCTATGGTATTCCTGTAATCGACACTGGTGTCGCTCTTCTCGCTGGCTTTGTTACTCTTCCCGCTGTTTTTGCTGTTGCCGCATCTACCGGCATCAATGGTGCTGAGCAGGCTGGCCCCGGCATGCTGATGTACGCTCTGCCGCAGTCTCTCTATTATGCCTTCGGCCCGGTCATCGGCAAAATCGTTCTCGTTATCATTTTCGTTGCTGTTGTTTTTGCAGCCATCACTTCTACCCAGGCCATGGAAGTCACCATCATCACTTACTTCACTGAAGTGAAAAAGGTCGACTATAAGAAGGCAACCGTCGGTATCGGCATCGCAGCCGGCGTTCTGGCAACTGTTTGCTCCCTGAGCAATGGCATGCTGGACAGCATCAAGCTCATCAACGGTCTCAACATTCTCGACTCCCTGGATTACTTCATCTCCAACATTGTTATGCCGTTTGCAACCTTCTTCCTCTGCATTTTCATTGGCTACGTATGGAAGCCCGAAAATGCAATCGCAGAAGCAACCAATGGTGGCACTGTGAAATTCAGCTGGGCCAAGGCCTTTAAATGGCTTATGATGGTCATCGACCCACTCCTGATTCTCATTGTTGCTGCAGGTGCTCTTGGCATTATCTGATTGTTCCTAAACAGCCAAAGTAGAAACCAAGCTATTTACCCCGGAATCCGTTTGGATTCCGGGGTTTTCCTGTCGAGTAGTGTACTTTATGGAACGACGGTCCCTTCAGCGGTAATTGTCGTAGGAAGCCTTTGCCCACTCTTCGGCAAATACAGCAAGTGTCGGCAAACATGGGTTTCCTGAGTTTCTGTCCCAGAACAGAAATCGTTTAAAACTGCGTATATCCTCTATTGGGATGAAGCGAAGACGTTCCGCTGCAGAAGCCTTAAGATCCTTGTGCAGGATTGATATTCCTTTTCCGCAGGCAACCAGCATCATTACACCGGGAACATAATCCACCTCGGCAACGATATTGGGCTCAAAATTTGCTTCGATTGCTTTCTGCATTAGTGTATCGTGACCGTAGCTTGAAGCATAGCGTGACATGCCAATAAACTTTTCATCTTTCAGTTCCGCCATACGGACAGACCTCCGGTTGGCCAGCGGATGGTCCGGCCGGACGACAACACAGTCCTGCCGTTCCCGCAAAAGTACCGTTCCATAGTCTTCCAATTGCGGCTGTCCGGCAGCGATTACAGCCTCCAGGCCGTTTCCAAGCCCGCTGAGAAGCTCCGAGATGCCGAGCAGACGGATATCAAAGCCGATGTCCGGATAATGCTTTCCGAAGGCCGTGAGGAAATCCACACTGAATGGCTCAAACACATCCCTCTGAAGGCCGATACGTATAGTGCCCTTTTTGCCCTCGGCAGCCTCCCGCGCACTGACGACGCCATGCCGATAGGATTCCAATATAGTCGAGCATTCCCGCGCGAAAGCCTCCCCGGCGGCAGTGAGTTTGACCGATCGCCTGTTTCTTACAAGGAGTTCGACCCCCAACTCTGCCTCCAGCGCAGCGATTGAGCGGCTGAGTGCCGGCTGGGTAATATATAGAGTCTGCGCAGTCTGCGTGAAACTTAGGTTTTCCGAAAGGGTGCTGAAGCATTCCAGCTGAAAGATTTCCATAACATCACCATCCTTTTCTATTGTATCATTTTCACTTCCCTCTGACAAGTAAGTGCATTTTTTGTATTACACTAATTCGGAATCCGCATTTTACACCACATAAAAACCGATGTATAATAAGCACGATAATAATTCAGTTTTGTCGCAAAAAGGTCTGAACTTTTATTCATTTTTGCCAAAAACAGTTTTCTTGGCCTGTATTTGGCAGTTCTGCCGAATTGCGGTAAATACATTTGGTTAATCCTACAAATATCGACAACTCAAATACCGGAGGAAATCACATGAGCGTATATGATCTCTACCGCAGCAAGCTTGTTTCTGCAGAGGAAGCGGTGAAAATCGTAAAGGATGGTGACTGGGTCGATTACAGCCAGACCTGCTCCTTCCCTGAAGCCCTTGACAAGGCCCTCGCACAGCGCCATGAGCTGAGAGACGTCAAGGTGCGCAACGCGATTGGCATGAAGCCAATACACGTTGTCGAGGACGACCCTGAGGGACAGTCCTTCACCTATAATGTCTGGCATGCTTCCGGCCTGGACCGTAAGTATATCGATCAGGGCCGCGCCTATTATTCTCCCATGTTCTTCCGTGACTGTGGAACATATTACCGTCGTGGTTATTCCCCGGTCAATGTTGCCATGATTTCCGTCACCCCGATGGATTCCCACGGTAACTTCTTCTACGGTCTGACCAACTGCTGTATGCAGGAAATGCTGGATGCTGCCGAGCACATCATTGTAGAGGTCGTCGAGGACATGCCGGTAATCTACGGCATGGCAAATGATCACATTAACATTGCCGATGTTGACTATGTCGTGGAAGGCGGCTGCCACGTATGCACCACAAAGAGCGGCGGCGCAACAGACATCGACCGCGCTATTGCCTCACACATTTTCCCATACCTGTACGACGGAATTGCTCTCCAGATCGGCATCGGCGGCACCCCCAACGTTCTCTGCGGCCTTCTGGCTGACTCCGACCTGAAAGACCTTGGCATGCACACTGAACTCATCAGCGATGGTTATCTGAAGCTGTACGAGGCCGGAAAAATCACCAACAAGAAAAAGTCTCTGAACCGCAACAAGGGTGTTTTCTCCATCTGCAATGGTTCCCGTGAGCTTTACGATTTTATGGACCGCAATCCGGACATTCTGTCTGCCCCGATGGCTTATGTCAACAATCCTGAGACCATTCGTCAGCTGGACCATTTTGTATCCATCAACGGTTGCGTTGCAGTCGACATTTACGGCCAGGTCTGTTCCGAGTCTGCCGGTACCCGTCACATCAGTGGCACAGGCGGTCAGGTCGACTTTGTTACCGGTGCATTTGCCGCTGAGCATGGTCAGGCCTTCCTGTGCATGTCCTCCGCCCATACGGACAAGCAGGGCAACATTCACTCCCGCATCCTGCCAAAGTTCACCCAGGGCGATATTATCACCACCCCACGTACCCAGGCCCCGAAAATCGTCACTGAATATGGTGTTGCCGCACTACCAGGCCTTGCCACCTGGCAACGTGCCGAGGCGCTCATCAACATCGCTCATCCTGACTTCCGTGAAGAGTTGATCGCTGCTGCTGAAGAGCAGAAGATCTGGCGTCGCTCCAACAAACGCTAATCAAAAATCATGGAAAACAACGTATTGCTTCACGCTGTGCCTGGCTGCACCAATTTTGCGTTTCTGGGCGAAGCCGGCTGCGGAAAGAGTGAGATCTCTGTTAACCTTGCGATACAGCTGGCCAAAGAGAATGAAAAGCCTGTTCATTTTTTTGATCTGGATATGACCAAGCCACTTTTCCGTTCCCGCGACGTCTGTCAGCGTATGCGCGACGCGGGAGTAGTCGTCCATTACGAAGAGCAGTTCTATGATGCACCGACCTTGACCGGTGGCATTGTTCCCATGCTCCGCAACACAGATGTGTACACGATTCTGGATATCGGCGGCGACTATATCGGAGCCCGTTCTGTCGGCGGTTATGCCCCCTGGCTTAACGCACCGGATACCGCGCTGTTTTACATTGTTAATCCTTACCGTCCCTGGTCTATGGATACAGACAACATTGATGCGGTACTAAGCCAGATTCTGGGTGTTTCGCACCTTCGGCTGGACAGACTAAACTTTATCGCCAACCCGAACCTTGGCATTGATACTCGTCCCGAAGAAGTTGACGAGGGCATTCGTCAGGTGATTCGCAGTGTAGGTGAATATGTCCCTGTTGCTTTTGCATGTGCTATGCAGCAGCATATTCCCATGCTGACCACAGACATGCCCGTCATGCCGCTTGACCCGTATCTCTCCTATCCCTGGGAGATTGAAATTACTGTGAAACCGCTTTCCAGAGGAAAGCCGATTCAATAAAACTTGCCGGCAGCGCCGGCGCAAAATGGAGGAGAAGTTCTATGGCAGAAATCAAAGTTGTCTCAGAACGGTGCAAGGCCTGCGGCTATTGCATCAAGTTCTGCCCCAAAAACGTTCTCGCTTTTGGGTCCAAAGTCAACTCCAAAGGTTACGAGTTTGTAACCGTCGCTACCCCTGAGGCCTGCATCGGCTGCATGACCTGCGGTCGTGTATGCCCGGATGGCGCAATCGAGATTTATAAGTAAGGAGTACGGAATATGGCCAGAGTATTTATGAAGGGCTGTGAAGCAATTGCTGAAGCAGCAGTACGTGCCGGCTGCCGTTTCTTTGCCGGTTACCCCATCACCCCGCAGAATGAGATCCCTGAATATTTTGCACGCAGAATGCCCCAGGTCGGCGGCGTGTTCGTCCAGGGTGAATCCGAAGTTGCTTCCGTCAGCATGGTTTACGGTGCTGCCTCCGGCGGTACCCGTTCCATGACCTCCTCTTCCTCTCCCGGTATCTCCCTGAAGAGCGAAGGCATTTCCTACTGTGCATCTGCCCGTATCCCGATGGTCTACTGCAACGTAGCCCGCGGCGGCCCGGGCGTCGGCTCTATCCAGCCTGCACAGATGGACTACAACCAGGCAGTCAAAGCGTCCGGCAACGGCGGCTTCCGTATGCGTGTTTTTGCTCCCTCCACCGTTCAGGAAGCAGTAGACATGGTCTACAAAGCCTTCGATTACGCAGATGAAGACCGCAACCCGGTCCTGATTCTCGCCGATGGTGTTATCGGCACCATGATGGAACCTGTGGAACTTCCCGAAATGAAGAGCGATGAAGAAATCGCCGCAATCAAGGAAGCCAAGAAGACATGGGCATGCGTTGGTCATCCGATTGACGTCAAGCACCGCTCCTGGGTCAACCCCGGTTCCTGGTCCGTCGATGAGATGGAACAGCACAACAAGGATGCCGAAGCCATGTACAACTCCTGGCCTGCCGAATGCGAAGAGTATCTGCTCGACGATGCTGAAATCGTTATCGCCTCCTACGGTATCTCTGCACGTATCTCCAAGTCCGCCTGCGATGTTCTCCGCAAGGAAGGCATTAAGGTCGGCGTGATCCGTCCGAAGACCGTGTTCCCCTTCCCCGCCGAAAACTTTGAGCACATCGACTACAGCAAAGTCAAGGCTATCCTCGATGTTGAGATGTCCATTCCGGCTCTGTTCGTGGAAGATGTCAAGGCCTGTGTCAACGGCCGCGCACCTATCAAGACCTGCCTGTGCTCCGGTGGTAAGATTATGGCCCGCGACTCAATCATTGCCGCGGTAAAAGAAATTGTGGAGGGCTGAGAGAATGGAACTGGCATATTCTAGAACTAAATGCATTCAGGAAGACAAGGTTTCCGGTTTCTGCCCCGGCTGCATGCACGGTCTTGTAATGAAGCTCATCGGTGAGGTCCTTGAAGAGCTTAAGATTGAGCAGAAAACCGCTTGCGTTCTGGGTATCGGCTGCTGCGGCCTGCACCAGGACTATATGTCTTTCGATAATATCACTGCACCGCACGGACGCGCCTGCGCAGTTGCAACCGGCCTGAAGCGCACCAACCCCGATTCTGTGGTATTTACCTATCAGGGTGACGGTGACCTGGCATCTATCGGTCTGGCTGAGACTATGTCTGCCGCCAACCGCGGTGAGAACTTCACCGTCATTTTCATCAACAATGGCATCTACGGCATGACCGGCGGCCAGATGGCTCCGACCACCCTTATGGGCATGAAGGCTACCACTGCCCCCTATGGCAGAAAGGCAGAAGAGCACGGCTATCCGATGCACGTTGTCGAGACTCTCAACCAGCTTACTGCTCCCTATTATCTTGAGCGCGTAACCTGTACTACCCCGGGCAACGTGATCAAGACCAAGAACGCCATCAAGAAGGCATTCCAGAATCAGCTAGACGGCAAGGGATTCTCTCTGGTCGAAATCGTCACCAGCTGCCCCACGAACTGGGGTCTGGACGCCCTTCAGGCACTGGACTATATCACTGAAAAGATGCTGCCCGAGTATCCTCTCGGTGTAGTGCGTGACAAGAGCAAGGAGGCATAATTCATGGAAACTAATCTGTGCATCGCCGGCTTTGGCGGCCAGGGCGTTATGACAATGGGTAAATTCCTTGCCGACGCCACCTGCAATTCCACCGATCTGAACGTCACTTTCTTCCCCTCCTATGGTGCAGAACAGCGTGGCGGCACCGCAAACTGCTATGTCGTTATCTCGGATGAAGCCATCGGCGCACCGATCTCCGGCACTATGGATGACCTGGTAGTCATGAACGGCGCTTCCCTGAACAAGTTCCTTCCGCGCCTTCGTCCGGGTGGACGCCTGTTCATCAACAGCTCAATTGTCAAGGAAGAAATCACCCGCACCGATATCAGCGTTTATCAGGCCCCGGTCACGGAGCTCTCTCTTGAGCTCGGCAACGCCAAAGTTCTGAACATCATCATGCTGGGTGTATACCTCGGTGTTACCGAAGTCATTGCTCCCTCCATCATGTGGGACACCATTGAACACAAGCTGGCCAGCAAGGCTAAGCTCCTGCCGCTGAATGAGAAGGCCTTTAACATGGGTCTCGAGATTGGCAGAAAGCAGAAATAATCTCTTCTTTTCATCCTCTGTACGGGGCGTCTGAGTTTTTCTCAGGCGCCCTTTTCCTGCAGCCGCTTTTCTGTTATAATAGAGAGACGCAGGGAAAGGCTGCCACGCCCCGATGTCTCTCGGCTTCCCTGTCAGAATTTCCTTTACCGGCTTCTCTGTGGAACGCAGACCGCTGTGAAAAGAGTGATATAATGAAGCTATCGATAAAACAGATCATATTCTTAGCCACGCTCGTGCTCGTCATCCTATTAACCCTGGTGCTGCGTGCCTTCGGAGCGTTCCCTCTATCTGCAAATGATGGAAGTGCTTCCTCGTCCTCTGCAGAGGTCGAGGTTTCCCGGTCTTTTGATGATGAAATTAGTTCCGACAGTAAGACGGATAACCGTTTCTCCGCCGAGACTGTCTCTCCGGCGGGCAACTTCCAGACGGACTCGCAATCCGCACTGCCGGAGCATGAGCAGGTGATTGAGGACAACTACAAGGCCTCCCCCCAACTGCTGGCGGAACTGAAGGGCGAGCTGGGCAAAGCGCTGGAAGCCTGCCGGCCAATCTATCAGAATGCAGATATCGGCACCTCTCTGAACGCCGTTCTATCCTCTGCCGACCAGCGTTCTCTGATTCGTGCCATAGCTGACCAGGGGTATGCTGCTGTGGACTACTATCAGACCTCGGCCATGCAGGGCTATGAACATCTCGTTCCCTTCTGCGAGAAGATTGAGAGTCCCGCATCAGGCGACCTCCGCGGCACTTTCTATTTTGTTTTCACCGACGGGCAGATCAGCCAGTACACACTGCTCCGCGAAGCCGGTGTATGGCATCTCATCACTTTGACAGCCACCTGGAACCGTGAGCGCCAACCCGTCATCGGCTCAGATGCCGCTTTTCCCATCACTGGCATTGCCTACAGTGCCAAGGGCCGGCTGATGTTCCAGCGCAGCCTAACCGCTCTGGATGATCTGCAGCAGGCAAACAGTGCCTCCTGGATCCTCATCAAAGTCACCCCCGCTAACGGGGATATGTCGGCTCTATGCGCCCGTTATATAGAACCGATCGGCTATTTTGAGAACAATCTTTTTACGACAAACTGGGGTCCCGGATACATGACCCCCATTGATTTTAACAGTCTCTATGCCTACCTCTTTAAAATGTACACCGGCACAGAGGCCCTCACGTCTTATAATGTCTATTCCTATTATAAACCTGTGGGTGATACCGGGATGTATCTGATTCCCACAGAGAACTTTGAACGGGTCGTGGATAATTTCTTTTCCATCGATCACTCTGTCCTGCGGGCAATCTCCGATTACAGTTCAGCAGATGGAGGCTATTATTTTTTGGGCTACCGACTCGACTACTATAGCGTTACCCCCCGCACGCCCGTTCCTGAAGTCGTAGATTACTGGTATAACGATGACGGCACGCTGACTATGCGTGTAGACGCAGTAAGTAAATGGTACGGTACGGACCGAATCTTCTCGCACGAGCTCACCGTTGCCGTAGAAAAAAATGGAGATTTTAAATACATTTCCAATACACTGTACACCGACGAAAACAGCATTCTGCCGGAAAACATACTGTCAACCCTGCTGAGTGCAAGGTTGGACGTGTATTTGGACAAGAAATAATGGATGACAGTAAAAACCATACCATCGTGGAGGCAATATGCCAAATTATCGATTAGACCTCTGCTATGACGGCAGCAATTATAACGGCTGGCAAAAACAAGGCAACACCGAAAAAACGATTCAGGGTCGATTGGAAGCTGCTCTTTGTTCGCTTCTGCAGGAGCCCGTAGAGGTATCCGCTTCCGGGCGCACCGATGCCGGCGTACACGCACTGCATCAGGTCTGTTCCTTCCGGTCTGCAAAACAGATTGACAGTATAGAGTTTCTGCCTATGCTGCAGAACTCACTCCCCAGGGACATTGGCCTGCTCTCGCTGAGCACCGCCGAGCCCCGCTTCCACGCACGGCTCAGCTGCCGTGCAAAGACCTATGAATACCATCTATGGAACAACACTACCCCAAATGTATTCCGCCGCCGTTACAGCGTCACCATACCGGAAGCACTGGACCTCAGCAGCATGAAAGAGGCATCCCGCCTGCTGCTCGGAGAGCATGATTTTGCTGCCTTCTGCACGGGAAAGCCGAAGAAAAGCACAGTCCGCCGTATAAGCGACATTTCCTTCCGCACGGAAGGGAACGAGCTGATTCTCTCTTTCACCGGGGACGGCTTTCTCTACAATATGGTACGCATCCTGACAGGAACACTTCTGGAGGTTGGTCTGGGTAAGCGTTCCGTTGCTTCGGTCAGAGATGCTCTGGAAAGCCGTAACCGTGCTGCTGCCGGCTTCACTGCCCCCGCGCAGGGGCTTTTTCTGAAGGAAGTATTTTATTGATTCTTCCCAGTTTTACGAATTATTTCCATATGACAGCATTTTCTCGAGATTATTGTGTAAATTTTATAAGAACAATGTATTGACAGTATAGGATGAACTTGTTAGAATAAGTCGTCTCAATCGGAGAGAGTTTATATCCGAAGCAAGATACCGACCGCTGCACATGCAGCCAAGGCCAGACGGACAGCCGGGTCGAATGCCGAAAACCCCATTGTGCTTGGCACAGGGTGGCAACTTCTGTTGCCTTATTGATTGAGTTCAAAGCTCAAGTTTTATAAGTTGGTAACTTAAAACCAGTGCTGGAATAGCATACAAACTTGTGAAATGGTCAATAAGAGTAGTAAAAGTAATCTTTGCTATATAGACTCTGAAAAAGCCAGTCGGTTCTCCGAGAGACACTGACAATCTTAGAATACCCTTGCCTCGTTTTACCTGTTTTCCGGGTGGGTGGCAACTATTCTTTCGCTTTACCATGACCTGACCGCAGTGTGTGCTCTGTGAAAGCACACGCTGCGTTTTGTTTTTTCTGCGGTAAACGCCTGACCGCAGCAATTCTGTTTTGGGAGAAGACAGCGATGAAAAAGATCATTGAATTAAAGAACATCTCCAAAGCCTTTGACGGGCAGACGGTTCTGGATAACATCAATCTCGATATTTATGACAACGAATTTCTCACCCTGCTCGGTCCCTCCGGCTGCGGTAAGACCACCACGCTTCGCCTGATTGGCGGCTTTGAAACTCCGGACGAGGGTGATGTTATCTTCCTCGGCGAAAAAATCAATGACCTACCGCCCCACAAACGCAATGTCAACACAGTCTTCCAGCGCTATGCTCTTTTCCCCCACCTAAACGTGTTCGAAAACATAGCCTTCCCCCTGCGCGAAAAAAAGGTCCCCAAGGCCGAGATTGAAACCCAGGTGAAGGATATGCTTGCATTAGTTGCCTTGAAAGGCTTTGAAAAGCGTAATGTCACCAGCCTCTCCGGCGGTCAGCAGCAGCGTGTGGCCATTGCCCGTGCGCTGGTCAGTAAGCCGAAAGTTCTCCTCCTTGACGAGCCTCTCGCCGCCCTGGATCTGAAGCTGCGAAAAGACATGCAGCAAGAGCTGAAGAAGATTCAGAAGGCTACCGGAATTACTTTCGTCTTCGTCACCCACGACCAGGAAGAAGCACTCTCCATGTCCGACACCGTCGTCGTCATGTCAGAGGGCAAGATTCAGCAGATCGGCACACCTGTGGATATTTACAACGAACCGGTCAACGCCTTTGTGGCAGACTTCATCGGTGAAAGTAACATCCTCGACGGCGTAATGATTGAGGACTATCTGTGCAGCTTTGCCGGAAAGCGCTTCAAGTGCGTAGACTTCGGCTTCGGCAAGAATGAACAGGTCGACGTGGTCGTCCGTCCTGAGGACGTAGACATTGTCCCCGTTGAGCAGGGCATGTTGAAGGGTGTTGTCACCTCCGTCACCTTCCTCGGTGTTCACTATGAAATCATCGTTGATATCAACGGCTTCAAATGGATGGTACAGACCACAGATTTTTGGGACGTGGACGAGCACGTCGGCCTGAAGATAGACCCGGACGCCATACAGATCATGCACAAGTCCGAGTACTCCGGCCTTTACGGTGACTATTCCTCCTTCTCCATGGAAATGGACGAGCTTTCCCAGTCGGAACTTGAGGAGGAGCAGGAATGACCCGTAAGCCTTCTGTACGCATGAGCCGGACGGAACGCTTCACTTTGGCCCCCTACTCTCTCTGGGCGTTTCTTTTCATCCTGGTTCCTCTGCTCTTTGTTGCATACTATGCCTTTACAGATAACAATTATAACTTTACCCTAGATAACATTACCCGTTTCTTCACTGCCAGGTCCACAGTCCACGAGGGAGACACCACCCGCGAGGTTCTGACCTATCTGGTCATCTTCTGGCGGTCGCTAAAGCTCGCTATGATTTCGACTGTCATCTGCCTGCTGCTGGGGTACCCGCTGGCGCTGATTATGGTCAACGCCTCTGCCCGATCCCAAAAGATCCTGATGACCCTAATCATGATTCCCATGTGGATGAACTTTCTGATCCGCACTTACGCCTGGATGACCATCCTGCAGGATACCGGCATTCTGAACGGCGTCCTAAGTTTCCTTGGGCTAGGCAGGATCCATATTATCGGCACCGAGTCGGCGGTCATCATCGGCATGGTGTATGACTATCTGCCGTATATGGTTCTCCCGATTTACTCCATCATGGCAAAAATGGACACCCGTCTGATTGAAGCCGCTTACGACCTAGGCTGCAACAACGCCGGCGTGCTTCGCCGTGTCATCTGGCCGCTGAGCCTCCCCGGTGTCATTTCCGGAATCACCATGGTACTGATCCCTTCCATTAGCACCTTCTATATTTCTCAAAAGCTCGGCAATGGTAAGTTCTTCCTGATTGGTGACGCCATTGAAGGCCAGTACACTGCCAACAATCTGCACTTTGCCGCTGCTATGGCCTTTATTATGATGGTCGTTCTCCTTTTCTTCATGGCTATTCTCCAGAATCTGGCCAATCGTAAGGCTACTGTGGCATGAGGAGGAAATCCATATGAAAATGAAAACCGCATCCAAGATTTACACCTTTCTGATCATGCTTTTCCTTTTTGCCCCCATTGCCATTCTTGTCCTTTTCTCCTTTAACGACGCTAAGAGTCTTTCGGTCTTTTCCGGTTTTTCTCTGCATTGGTACCGTGAGCTGCTGCGAGACTCGGAGACCATCAATTCCGTTCGCAATACTCTTATTCTGGCCATCTCCGCCTCTCTCATTTCAACCGTTATGGGAACTGCAGCTGCTGTGGGCATGAACAAGCTCCGCAAAAAGCTCTACCGCGCTGTACTGGACACGGTGACCGATGTTCCCATGATCAATCCGGATATAATTACCGGTATTTCCCTGATGCTCATGTTCGTCTTTGTCGGTCGCCTGTTTGGGGCAGCGACAAGCCTGAATTTTTGGACCATGCTGATTGCGCACATCACCTTCTGCCTGCCCTATGTGATTCTGCAGGTGCTGCCCAAGCTGCAGCAGATGGACCGTTCCCTCCCGGAAGCCGCCATGGACCTGGGTTGCACACCGCTCAAAGCCTTCCTGAAGGTAGAGATTCCGGAGATTCTTCCCGGTATCGTAACCGGTCTGATTATGGCCTTTACGATGTCCCTGGACGACTTTGTCATCAGTTACTTCACCTCCGGCAACGGCTTTCAGACCTTGCCGATTCGCATTTACAACATGACCAAAAAAACGGTTACGCCGAAAATGTACGCCCTAGCGACGATCATTTTCTTTGTAATACTGACCCTGTTGCTCATTACCAATCTCAGCGACAATGAAGAAAGCCGCCAACTGAAGCAGCAGCGCCGGGCTAAACGCGCCGCAAAAAAGGCGTCAAAGGCCAAAGCATAAACCCGAAAACCCCTGAAATCTGAAAAGTGGAGGAAAAACAATGAAAAGAATTCTTTCCCTGCTGCTCACAGCAGCACTCCTGGTCGGCTGCACCGGACTTCTCACCGGCTGCGGTTCATCCAAGACCCTTACCCTGAATGTATATAACTGGGGTGAGTACATTTCCGACGGTTCTGATGATTCCCTCGACACCATCAAGGCTTTCGAGGCATGGTATGAAGCAACCTACAAAACCAAGGTCAAGGTCAATTATTCCACCTATGCCTCCAATGAAGACATGTACGCTAAACTCTCTGCCGGTGCCGTCAGCTACGACGTTATCATTCCTTCTGACTACATGATCGCACGAATGATCTCTGAGAACATGCTGCTTCCGCTGAACTTCAGCAACATCCCCAACTACCAGTACATTTCTGAATCCTGCAAAGGCCTGTACTACGACGAAAATAACACCTATTCCGTGCCCTATACCTATGGCATTGTCGGTGTCATCTACAATGCAAATGCAGTTGATGAAGAAGATACCGGTGACTGGGATCTGATGTGGAACGAAAAGTATGCCGGCAATATCCTGCAGTTCAACAATTCCCGTGACGCCTTCGCCACTGCTCAGTACAAGCTTGGTCTCGACGTCAACAGCGAAGACAAGGCCGATTGGGATAGCGCTCTGGCAGAGCTGATCAAGCAGGCTCCCCTGGTCAAGAGCTATGTCATGGACGAAATCTACAACATGATGGAATCCGGCGAAGCTGCTGTCGGCTCCTACTACGCCGGTGACTATTTCACCATGCTCGACGCCGCATCTGATGACGTTGACCTCTGCTTCTATTATCCGGAACGTACCAACTACTTTGTCGATGCCATGTGCATCCCCAAGTGCTGCCAGAACCAGGAACTGGCCGAGATTTTCATCAACTACATGCTGTCTGAAGAACCCGCCATCGCCAATGCTGAATACATTTGGTACGCTTCTCCCAACACCTTGGTCTATGAAAACGAAGATTACCTGGAAGAGATTGGCGAAGAAGCTTTCGACATTCTCTACGCCCGCAGCGATAGCTTTAACGAGCTGTACAATCAGTTCGCCTATCGTAACATGAGTCCCGAGATGCTCGACTATATCAATACCCTCTGGGAGAATCTGAAGATCAACTGATTTTCTCATTCACTGTTTCCTCTCCTCTGCCGGATCATCCGGCAGAGGTTTTTTGCTGCGCGCCGGCTTTTCTGTTGCTTTTTGATACAAAGTTGTCACTTGATATTTTGTTTTTTGTCTTTCTTTTGCCCTTTTTTCTTTTTTTCTGCCTTTGTCCAAAGTTTTCTGTATAATATAATAATCCAACAATTGATTTAGAAAGGATCTTAGTACATGAAAAGAAGCATCTGTCTGCTGCTCAGCCTGATTCTGTGCCTGAGTCTTCTGCCTATCATCTCCCTTGCAGCTTCCGGCCCCAGTGTGAACGATATCGAGGCTGTCGGTGATTACTCCAACATTGAAAAGCCCGGCGATTCGGATTATCTTTCCGAATACAAAACGCTCTATGTCAACGCCCCGAAGGGACTTGCTATCTACACCTTCTGGGATTCTGCGCTGAAGAATAAGCGCCCGCACTACGCCTACCATAATGACCCGGTTGTGGTCATCGCCGATAAAGGCAATGCCTATTGCATCCTGTTCCTGAACGACAAGGGTGCCACCCGTGCAGGTTGGGTCTCCCCGGACATGCTGACAAACGAGCCTTCCGGTGACAGCCAGAACCCCTCAGCCAGAACCCCCAGCCTCTCGATTTCCATCGGCAACTATACCAGCGACGAGCCTGCTGCTGTTGTGCAGAGCTCCCCGGCCTTAGAAAGTGCTGACGCATCAGAGGAAACGGTCAACGAGCCGGTTGTCCCTGTTTTTGCCCCGGCTAACGGCACTTCCTCATCCTCTGTTCCCAGTGATGCAGATATTCAGGCCGCCGGTGACATTGACAACATTGAGCATCCCGAGGCAGCAGATTATCTTGCGGCTTATCAGACCATGTATGTCTACGCCTCCAAGGGCCACGAGATCTACACATTCTGGGATTCTTCATTGACGAATAAGCGCCCGCACTACGCATACCATAACGACCCCGTCATCCTGCTGGCGCAGAAGGGCAATGCCTACTGCATCCTGTTCCTGAATAATAAGGGCGTCATTAAAGCCGGTTGGGTCTCTGCTGATGTTCTCACCTCTGCTGTCCCAACTGCCGGTAGCCAGAATCCGATTGCTATCGGCGGTTGCCTCACGATCTCCACTGCTGATTATCTTGCCGGTGCTTCTGTGTCCGCCGGAGACAGCTCACTGAACTTTACCGATGCAAAACCCGGTGTCGGAGATATCGCTGCCTGCGGTGATGTCGGCAATATTCGTGAGCCACTTGCTGACTCCTACCTCAGCTTCTATAAGACAATGTTCGTCAAGTCCTCCAAGGGCTACGAGATCTACGTGTATGTAGATCCGGTCATGACACAAAAGCGTTTCTTCTGTGCCGCAGAAGGCGACCCAATAACCGTCATCGCCATTCAGGACAACGCCTACTGTGTTCTGTATACCCGCGACAATGGTGAAACCAATGCCGGCTGGGTATCCGCCAATATGCTTGTCGATGTTTACTATTAATCTCAACCTGTAATTCCAACCCACAAAACACTGGGAGGCATTCTCTGTTTATCGAGAGTGCCTCCTCTTTTGCTGTTTGTACCTTTCAGATATACTCAGGCTGTCCTCCTCTAACTCGGTCTACATATCTGAAAATGGTAAAAAAGCTGCCCGCTGCAAATGACAGCGGACAGCTTCTTGCTGGGGTAAGAAAGGAAATGAAAGGAAATGAAAAGAAAGGAGTAGAAAGATTTCAAAAGCGAAATCTCTTTACAATAGTTATTCTATCACTTTTGCTTTCATAAGTCCAATTATTTTTTCCAGTATTTTCTATTTGCAATGGAGATAGACTACATCTCCTCGACGCAGAGCACACGCTCATCTGAAAGCAGGTCTTTCACATAATTAGCATCTACAGGCTTACGGCCGCTTTCGACATACAGGATTGCACAGAATTTTTGTTCTCCATTTGTATCCTTAATACGGGAAATCTCCATGTCATAAACGTTCATATTCTTCGCTTCAAAATACTTTACCATGTCCTCGATACACTCAGACTTTGTATACTCTACATAGAGAGCCATATCCCGTGCCTTGGACGTAAACCGCTTTTCAAAGCGAATCAGAGAGCTTTCTGCGCCAAGCACCATAACTGTCGCGAATAGCGCACACTCTACATAACCCGCACCACAAGTCAGACCGATAATGGCCGCCGTCCACAAACCGGCTGCTGTTGTCAGGCCTTTTACCCGCTTATGCTTGGTCACAATGATCGTACCTGCACCGATGAAGCCGATACCGGCCACGACCTGTGCGCCCAGTCGGGCGATGTCGGTATACATATGCATATTCAGAAAAAGGTACTGGCTGGTCAGAGTCGTCATTGAAGCGCCAAGGCAAATCAGAATATGTGTGCGGAAGCCCGCAGGGCGGCGCTTTGTCTCTCGTTCAATACCAATTACACCGCCACAGACCACAGCCATAAACATGCGAATAAAGACACCGATAAAAGTCAACTCACGAACAAAATCCAAAAAATGCAGCATCTCTTATACCTCCTCCACCAGATTCACGCCCTCAATGGATGCCAGGCGCGCCAGAACGTCCGCATGTTTTGTCCGTGGAGGAAGACGCAGGCTCAGGCTTGCACTGATTCCCTTCTGTCCATCCTCTTTTTTGTCAATATCAATCTCATAGATGTGATATTTCTTGATACGCAGACGGACGATAATACTGCCCACAATGGTCATATCTTCCATTTCCATGTAGACGTTCATATTCATGCACTTCGCGTTGATATAGCGCTCTACCGTTGGGAGGAAACGCAGACAGCATACAATCAGCAGCACACCAACGATCACGCACTCATAGAAACCGGCTCCAACCGCAAGGCCCATACATGCCGAAGCCCAAAGGCCGGCTGCTGTGGTCAGGCCCTTGACCTTCTTGCGTGAAGTAACGAGAATCGTGCCCGCACCAAGGAAACCGACACCGTTGACGACCTGTGCACCAAAGCGGGATACGTCTGTCCGGACACCAAGCTCAGCTGCCAGGTCTGCCCAGTCGTGATTTAGCATATAATCGAGATACTGGCTCAGCAGCATCGTCAGACATGCCCCCAAGGCAACGATCATATACGTACGAAAGCCTGCAGGTCGATTTTTTCGGGCGCGCTCCATTCCCACAGCACCACCCACAACAACAGCTAACAGGATGCGTAGCATCATCGACCAGATATTCAGTTCCCGTAAAATATTCAGTGAAATCATACGTTTCCCTCCTGTCTTAAAGATGTGTGCGACTTTCCCGCCACTCTGTCAGCCAACGCCGCATACTGTTAATCGGTGTCTGACGTCGTAGAAAACGCAAACCGGTCTTTGCTTCCAAAAATTTTCGGAAAGCATAGACCGCATTCTCGTCGGCTAAAGCTTTTTCAATCATATAACCGCCATTTTCATCTCGAAAAATGTACAGGTACTTCGCATCCTCTCCCAAAGCCCGTACAGCCGAATATGGCAATGGTTTGAGTTCCTCTTCTTCGGGTAGAGAAGTAATACGCATCCCATCCCCGTAAAAATCATAGCGGGAGTGAGGGAAGGGCAGGCCAGCAGCACGTATTCCCCGAATCAACTTATCGGCCGTATGATTGGCTGAATTATAAGAACCGGTGAGCAGAAACCCTCCATAAGCTACCAATAGATAGAACCACCAGGATTGGGATGCAAAGCTCAGACCGATGAAAATCGCCACAATGCTGATTATTGAACGAGCAAGGCGGTTGCTTTGGCAGAACAGGTCATACTGCATGTGAGCCAATGCGATAAAGGTCTCCTCTGAATGCTGCAAAGTGAAGGAATACATTAAGCTGTTTTCGTTTTCCATAGTTTTCTGTTCCTTTCCTGCGGACACTCAGAAAAGTTTTCTATTTTTTCTGTCTTGGGGGATGCTGGTTATTATAGCACGTTTTCACAAAAATGACAATTTCTATTCCTGTTTTTTCCGATAAAATATAAGTATTTCGTCAAGTTGCAAAATAAATGTTATGTTTTATCACAATTTAGCCAAAAAAGCTTCTCTGCCATCGGCCAATGTCACTTAGTTAAGAGCTAAGCAAGAAAGACAAAGCGCAAGAGGAACCGTGTACAGCAATGTGTAAGCAAGCTGTGCACGGTTTTCAGGTAAAAAGGGTATGACAAGTAAGCGGATGGGAAAATCCGCTAAAAAAGGCTATCCAAAAAGAGGAAATTATGCTACTCTATAGGTGAAGCTGATAGTTGG
>JAZRWD010000185.1:0-32790 GCA_045599525.1 Candidatus Limivicinus sp.
AACGCAGGCAGAAGGCCCCGCGGAGACGGAATCCAGGTCAGAACAGGACGAAGACCCGCAGGAGGAAGTCGCACAGACGGAAGAAATCGAGCCAGAGCCGGTAACAGAAACGGACAAACCGGAATCCCTAGGGGAACCCGCGGAGGAGACAGAACCGTGCGAAGAAACCATGCCGGACGATGCGGAACGGGAACGGGACTTTTGGGCATTTTGAGGTATTAAGACAATAGGAAAAGCACCGTCCGGCAATGGCTGTACGGTGCTTTTCAGGAAGGATAGACAATGAAAAGAGAAGCCTTTGTTCAGCTGGCGCGCTGCCCGTCAAACGGAAAGCATTACGGGATACGCATGGAGAAAACAGCCGAGGGCCGATGGAGAAAAACCTGGGCATTCCCCATGAAGGAAGAATCTGCACGTCGGGAACATTATGGCGAGACAGACATCACGGGCCTTTTTGGCGGCTGGACAGAGGAATATCCCGGCTGCCCCTATTGCGAGAAAAAGCAGACCGTTTATTGCGGTGGCTGTAAGCTGGGTGTCTGTGTGGAACAGAATGCACCATCCTATACCTGTGCCTGTGGCCACTTTGAAACCCTGATCTGGGGTGACTTTGAAGTGACCTTCTCCACCGGTGCAGACCGATAAACGTTACAGTCAGACAAAAATAACAAAGAATACAGGAGAGAATTATCATGTGGAAATGCAGCTGTAATAACTGGGCAAACGATAGCTATACGACCTGCCCGTACTGTGGAAAAGCCCGCGAAGGGAAAAAGGTCAGTCCCCCGCCCGCACCGCCGGTAAAACCGACCGTAACGAACACGCCCCCTGTACAGCCACAGAAGCCGGTACAGGTGACAAAGCCTGTGCAGCCGACCCCGCCCCCGCCGCCGGTGACCCAGCCCCATGTGCAGACTACCCCTCCGGTGACAAATGGCTCCGTCCCTTATTATAACACAAAGGGGTTGGTCATCTGGTCCTGGATTACATTCTTCGCATGTGGGTTTATTTGGGGTGCTATTGCGCTTTCAAATGCCAAAAAAATAAATACATGCAGCACGGTTGAAGAACAGCAGAAACGAATCAAACGCTGCAAAATCTGGAACATTGTTGGTATAGTAATTAATCTTTTATTTATCATCGGCCGAATGAATGGCGGCTAATGGGAAATGACTGCGCTTGGTTATGGAGAGAGAATCTTATGTGGAAATGCAGCTGTAATAACTGGTGTGCTGAGAAGTATAAAGCCTGCCCCTACTGTGGGCAGGCAAAGCCGGCTGACCTGCCCGTCGTGCCGAAGCAGCAGGACAAAATGCCCCCAACGACGAAAAAGCCTGTAATCACAAAAGCCGGGAATACCACAACAGGCGAGCGGAGTGCGAAGCCTGCAGCAGAAGAAAAAAGCACAAGGACCCCGCAGCCGGCAGCTAACGCAAAGAGAAGCGAAGTGGCTGCGCCGGTGAACCGGGCGGAAGAAAAAGTGCAGGAACCAATCCAAACTGTACGGGAAACCGGGAAGAAGGTAAAAGAGGTTCGCTTCACCAAAATCGGATTCTGGGGCAGTGTGACCTGGGCAGTTACGTGCGTTGGCTATGTCGGATTTTTTCTGAATCTGGTCGACAGTTCACCGACAGAAATATTGGCCAATACTTTGTCTTCTCACAACCCCTGGGCCGTTCCCGCACTTCTCGTTATAGTGCTTTGTTTGGGGATACTTCTGAAGTATATTGCTCTGCCCTTCCGGTACCGTTCCTGGAGAGTGTTGAAACCCTGGCAGGAACTCGGATTGGAGCTGCTCGTCCTGTGTGGGTGGTTTTTGACTCCGGCAGCAATCGAAATACTTGTCACGTGGTTTGCCGGAGTATCCACAATCCTGTTGGGAATTTGTATGGCTTGCGCACTACCGTACTGGATAATAGGCCTAAAGGGTAGCCTGGAACGCCGAGAAGTGCCTCAGGCAAATCAGCGTTAAGAAAATGAGGGGATAACGATGACCGTTTCAGAAGGTTTACAGTTTATTCTATCCCGTTACGGCAGCGAAGTTCTGCAGGACCAGCGGCGGACGTTGGCATTGCTGACCGATCTCTGCCCCAAAGAAAAGCGGCAGGTCATGCTGGTGCAGCATCTGTACAATGCCGATGTGGTAGAGCGGCTGGTGCTTCAGGATAAAAGCGATGCGTACGGAAGACAGCAGGCCTTCAGTCATGCGCAGCGGACGGTGCAGTCCTTCGGCCTGCGGGACGATGTGGTTGAGGAAGCACTTCAACTGCTCATCAGCTGCCTGAACTGGGAGACGGCAGAAAGCGCATCGGCTTCTGACCCAAGAGAAGCAGAAGCGGAGCAATTGAATGAAATAGCGGATGAATATTATTTTGGCCGCAACGGTAGGAAGGCAAGCGCTACAAAAGCTGCAGAGTATTACCGAAGGTCTGCAGAGCTGGGAAACGTTGTCGGGCAATATACCTTGGCCGAACTGTACTGTTCCGGATTAGGTGTGCCACAGGATAAAGCCGAGGCGTTAAAGTGGTATAAAAAGGCTGCGGAAAAGGGTGACGAGGACGCAAAGAAAAAAGTCGAAACGCTGGAAGTGGAAGCAAAGCAGCTGAATACTATCGCGGATAATTACTACTCTGGCCGCAACGGCAGAGAACAAAGCTACGAAAAAGCCGTGGACTATTACCGACAGTCTGCAGAGCTTGGCAATGCATATGGCCAATACAGTTTGGGCTATATGTACCGCTACGGACAGGGCGTACAACAGAATTATTCTGAGGCATATCCATGGCTCCGCAAGGCGGCAGAGAAGGGTATATCGGGCGCTCAGTACGAGCTGGGAACATTGTACAAGCATGGCTATGGTGTAAAACAGGACAATACCGCCATGCTGGAATGGTATCGAAAATCGGCAGTGCAGGGATTTGCCGATGCCCAATTCTGGTTGGGGGTGCTATACCGCATAGGGGATAGGATTCCACAGGACTACGGTGAAGCAATGTGGTGGTATCTCAAAGCTGCGGAGCAGAATCATGCAGCCGCGAAGAACGAATTAGGTTTGATGTATGAAAACGGCTATGGTGTGCATCAAAGTTTGACGGAAGCTGCGCGATGGTATCTCCGGTCTGCCAAACAGGGGAATACGTTAGGCATGTATAACACCGGACGTATGTACGAATATGGAAGAGGTGTGCCGCAGGATAAAGCCGAGGCGCTAAAGTGGTATAAAAAGGCTGCGGAAAAGGGCGATGAGGACGCAAAGAAAAAGGTCGAAAAGCTGGAAGCGGAGTTGTCTGCAGCTCCGGCGAAGGAAAACGGCCGTTTCAGCAACCTGAACGTAGGCGATACCCTGACCTTTGGCCGGTACCCGCAGAGCAGTGCCAATGCCGCACCGGAACCGATTGAGTGGAAAGTGCTGGCAAAGGAGAACGGCAGGTTATTGGTCATCAGCCAGAATTTGCTGGATTGCAAGCCGTTTCACATCAAGTTTGAATCCACGTCCTGGGCGCACAGTACCCTGCGGAAATGGATGAACGGAGCCTTTTATGATACTGCCTTCAATACAGAAGAGAAGAATCGGATTCCGGCCGTTCGCGTATCAATAGGGAAAAATGTATGGGATGCTTCTGCCTTCGGTGAGGATACGATGGACAAAGTCTTCCTTCTGAGTGTGACACAGTTCAAAGTATACTTTGGCGAAAGCTGGGAGGAATACAGAGATAAGATTCGGTGCGAACCAACGGCGTATGCCCTATATCGGCAGAGACTGGCAAGAAAAAACGACAGCCGCAATGTTTATTCCGGCGCCTGGTGGCTGCGTACGCCGCAGAATGGCAACTCTTCCAAGGTGAAAATTTCTACCAATTTGAAGAGGAAGGGCTTTTCAGAATCTGAATGGGTTGACGAAGAACAAGTTTTCGTCCGCCCTGCCATGTGGATCTCCTGCTGAAGGACCGTTAGAAATTCCGTACGTAAACATGAGCAGGATATCTCGAATAAGTTAAGAAAGGTTTATTATGAAAAAAAGATTACTGTCAGCACTTCTTGTGCTCAGCCTGATTTTGGCGCTGGGTGTAACAGCCTTTGCAGCAGCCCCAACCTTTGAAGACCTTCGTACCCAATGGAAGAATATAAACAAGCTGGCAGAGGATTACTGGCTGACCTGGGATGGAGATTATGACCAGTATTTTGATCTGTTTGAGACCGTGCCTCCGGTGAGCTCCACAAACCGTTTTTCCACTACGTCCTATGATTTTGCCATTATGCGCATCAAAAACGGTTATCTCGATGGTTCATCGAACTATTGGTACTGGGATAAGTCAGGCCCGTACTACGTGCTGTTGGAAGAATACGAAGGGAAATGGATGCTGGACGGTGTCCTTTACTGCGAAGGAAAAGTATTCAGCTATGTCGGTGACAATGATTCCTGGGTGATTGATAACAGCAAGTATAACGTCTACTGGAGTAAGTAAACGGTCTTTCCGGGAGTAACGGCGGCAGCGGCCGGAAGGAACGGCCGCGGAACGCAGCAAAGCGGGAACGGAAAACGTTCCCGCTTTGGGTATCCTTATGAGAAAAACGAAAGAATAATGAGGAAAACAGAATGAAAAACAGAATTCTTCGTATCCTATGCGTTGGCCTGCTTCTATGTGCGCTGACAGCAAATTCGGTGACGGCTTTTGCCGACGTCAACAACCAGATTATCGGCGGAGGCTCCTCAACCTACGGCTACAGCTCCGGCCCATCGGTTGCAGATATTCAGATTACCGGCGAACAGAGTAAAATCGTTTTGCCGGCCAATAGCGAATATCTCCGGGATTATCAACTGATGTACATCTATGCACCGAAGGGAAATTACGTTTATGTCCGCAGAGCACCGGACAGCACTTCGACGGAACGTGCTGACCTGATGCCAAATGGCTATGACGGAACAGAGGCCATTGTTTTGGCGACCAACCGCACGTGCGACACATCGTGCATCCTCTACCTTTCCAGTGACAACCGGGTCCACGCCGGCTGGATCGCAAACGAGTATCTGTCGTCCATCTATATGCGGCAGATTTACACCTGCGGACAGTTTGCCAGTCAGTATGCAACAGAATTTCTCGGCTGGGTGTCCGCGGATTGGTCAGCATTCAATTTTGTCGGCACAAGCACCCGTTTCACCGAAACCGATCAACCAATCTACAACGTGCTCTCTCTGACCATTGACTACCAGATCTATTCCCGCAACGGTGTAGACCACGCGTATGGCGGGCGTGATGTGTATGTAAATGACGGTTCCGGCTGGTTTCAGGCGGGTTCTTTTGAGGTCAATAAAAACTTCGACAGCGTGCATTATGTGATTAATTTCAACTTCCCGGTTACGATACAGGCGGTTGCCTGTATCCCGCAGGATCTTTCGACGCAGGGCTTCCTTTTTAACCAGTTTATCGTGGATGTAATCACGGCTGCGTAAAGGCGGACAAGCCTGTAAAAAATGAGCATAAAAGCGTAATGCGGCATTGCCGCAAAGAAAGGAAAATCAAATGAACATGGAAAAATTTAAGCTGTTGCTAATCTCACTTGCCCTCATCCCCGGAGGTTACGCCTTGTTATGGATGGCCACGGCAGGGACAAAAATCTATATTATGGGCGTCCTGATGGGGTTTGGCGCGATGGGTCTTGGTGTGATTGGCAGCATTCTCGGCATAATTGCCCTTTTTAAGAAATAAACGTGGTTGCCGCCCAAGAAAGAAAAAACTCAACAGAATAGTTCAAATTGAATCCGGGAAGTCTGCAATTAACCCGCAGGCTTCCCGATTATCTTTTGGCAAAATGATAGCGTTATAGCACTTTTTTGTCTGCACGAAGAATTGCGTAAACAGATCATTCTCTGTTAAAAAATATTTTTGTGTCAAAGTATAATCTTTTTGGCATAGACTGGGCGGATCTACTGCTTTGCGGAGAATAAAAAAGCAATAGAACAATTTTGGCGTAGGGGGGCTGTTACCGGGATGTACGGGCCTGCATCCGGCAGGCGTGGAGGTCTACGATGGTCGTTTCATAAACTTTCTATAGTGGGTGTTTTCCCATTTTCCTTCACTATACAAAGTTATAGATATGACCTTCGTCGACTTCCACAGATACGGGATTCGTAGCTGAGGGCTTTGCCGGCTTACTCCCAGATTTCCGCGGATCTCAGCCGAAGCCCGCGCATAAGATTTCCGGTCCTCGTTTTGATTCTTGCGAAGCCCAACTGTTCCAGCGCACTGTAAAAGTCGGTCGTACTGCGGGTGTATTCTCCGGTACGCATACAGAAGGCCCGGTACTCCGTGTACAGTTCTCCGCTTTTTTGGAGCAGGCCCTCCCCGGTCTCACAGCATTCCTCCAGAAAGTGCCCAAGCCAGTCATTATTCATGCGGAAAGCCTCAACGGCCCGGGTAACCACCGGCGGCAGGGGAATGCGGTAATTCCGCTGGATAGCCTTCTGTGCCCCTTCCAGGATCCACTGCAGAACAGCAGGGCCGGCGTTCTCAAACAGGTACTCCGAATAGTTCTTGATATCGCTGTTTCCTTCGATGACTGCATTAAAGGGAATCACGATGAGGCGGCGCCAGGTGCCGTCATCCGCGGCACTCACACGGGGAAGGTGGTTGGTGTACAGAACGACGGTATGGCTCGGCGTAAAGCCGAAGGGGGCTTTGTACTTCTTTTCTGCATAAATCGTATCGGTAGAACAGAGCTGCTTGAGAATCGAGGTGGACAGACGCGTGCCCTCCTCCAGCTCGGCGGCGATAATCAGCCGCTTGCCCTTCAGCTCTGCCATTTCGGGCTTGACGTTACGGCGGCAACCGACGGTCAGGGCGTCGGCGGACATATAGCCGGCATAGGTGCCCAGTACACGGCTGATCGTGTTCCAGAAGGTGGACTTACCGTTGCGGCCGGAGCCATAGGCAATGATCAGCGCCTCCATATAGACCTTACCGATGGCGGCGAGGCCGACGATTTGCTGCACGTAATCAATGAGGTCGCTGTCACCGCAGAAGAAGGTCTGCAGGGCCTGCTCCCAGATCTCACGGCCATCGTTGCCCGGGGCACAGGCGGTGACCTTCGTGATGTGGTCGGAGGACTGGTGGGGGCGGGACTGCCCGGTCTGCAGATCCCACGTTGCGTTGGGGGTGTTCAGCAGAAAACCGTCCCGGTCAAGGTCGTTGACGTCTGCCGCCACCATGGGGCGGACGGTGCTCAGGGTGTTGGCCAGGTTACGGAAATTGCGGTAACGCATGACGAATTTATGGTAGCTCTGTGCGTCCATGAGACCAATGTAGGCCGGCAGGGCATTGTTGGCGTTAGCCGCCTTTTGCAGGTTGTCGCCGCCTGCGCGGATCAGCTCTTTGCTGATCCCGGCTTTGCTCAGGCAATCTTCATACATCTCAACCTCGTCGGAGGTCTCCTGCAGCTGCAGGTCCATCAGTTCCTCCACGATGCCGAGGGCGGCATGGCCGTTTTCACGCCAGCAAATTCCGTCGAAGCGGATAAAATTTGTGGCATCCGTGTAGAGCAGCTCGCTGCCAAATTCCTTCACCAGTACCTTGGCCTCGCCCATGTCGCTGTAATCTTCCGGCTTTAAGCTGAGGTTGGCGAAGTCGTTGTCGTATTCCTCTGGCGGAACATAGCCCGGCTTCGACTGCATTTCCTTGGCATATTTGTTTGCGCTGGCCCAGATGGAACGAATCTCCTCTTCCGTCAGCGGCGGGTCACAGCGATTTACCATCGCACGGAAACGGCTTACGGCCTTTGGCGTGTCCTGAAAACGGATCAGTACACGGAGTGCGTAACGGAAGAGGGTATTGTTGCGCTGACCGGCAGGAATCACGCTGCCGGCGGGCATATGCAGCGTTTCTTTATTATCCGTAATAAAGGTCGTTTCCACGTCTTTTTCGGCTACGCTGCTGAAAGGTACTGTCTCATCAATGGTCGCCCAACTGTCGTGCCAGAACACCTCACCGGTCTCTGAACCAAAGATGAAACGGGCGGCGTCCAGTGCGTTTCCATCGAAGAAGGGCAGGGCCTTGTGGATGGCACGCTTCAGGGCCGTGTACAGGCTGACGTCGCTTAGGGGCAAAATGGGAAAGTAGACGTGGCCGCGAGGACGGGGGCTCCGGTCGCCCTTCTGCAGCAAGTTGTGGCGGCTGGGTGCCCAGGCAAAGGCCACATCCGGCAGCAGTGCCGCCAGCTTCTCCGGGTCAATCCACTCCGTGGGGGCCTCACTGTGGTCGTTGTCCAGGTCCATGACCACGGTGTCCGCGAGGACAAAATTGCCGACGTTGCGGTAATTGCCCGCATATTCGGCGACAACATGGTCAAATGCGACTGCCTTTGCCAGTTCCGTTTCGGAATTTACCTCCAAGCGGACCGGGTAGAGGCAGTTTTTTGCGTCGCCCGTGCAGTGGGCGCGATAGATGGTAAGCTTCATTTTTTTCCTCCAATAGAAATAGATATGTAGATGCGTTCTCAACGTTGGGGATGTCTTTTCCACAACGTGTTGAATCGCGAAGGGCTTTCTTCCCCCTCTACTCTCTATTGGACAAAAGTGGCGTTTTTTCATTAAAGAAAATGGGCCGACGGGAAAAAACTTTTTGAAGAAAGCAAAAAAGATTAATGAGAAATGGCGGTTTCTGTCCGATAGAGGTGCAGTAGGGAGACAAGAATCTCATATCCCTCCATATGTCTTATAGGAAACTGATTGAGGATTTGATCAAACTCTATTCAAAAAATTGAAAAAAGTTTTCTATGACCCCCAAACCCCTGCACGAACCCACCGACGCAGAAAAAATACAGCAAATTAGCCGCCTACCCGACCCAATGCAAAAGCCGGACTCTGTTCATCGACAGAGTCCGGCAGGCTATTGAATGAGAAATTTTTCCCTTACATGAGGCTCTTGTAAAGAGCAACGATTTCTTCTACGCTGGTGTCGCGGGGGTTACCCGGGCGGCATGCATCCGCAAATGCGCTTTCTGCAAGGAACTGTACGTCTTCTTCTTTGACGATTTCTTTCAGATCGGCAGGAATGCCGACATCGGCGGAAAGCTTCTTGACGGCTTCGATTGCTGCCTTGCGGTATTCGGCCTGGCTCATGGCATCCACGCCTTCAACGCCCATGGCCTTTGCCAGTGCCTTATACTTTTCACCGGAGAATTCAGCATTGTATTCAAGACCGGTGGGAAGAATGATAGCGCAGGCAACACCGTGAGGTGTGTCATAAAGAGCAGACAGACCGTGAGCCATGGAGTGAACGATACCAAGACCGACGTTGGAGAAGCCCATACCGGCGATATACTGGCCAAGTGCCATACCCTTGCGGCCGTCCGGATCGTTGTTGACAGCATCACGAAGGCTGGAAGAGATCAGGCGGATCGCTTCGAGATGGAACATGTCAGTCATTTCCCAGGCACCCTTGGTGATGAGGCCTTCAATTGCATGGGTCAGGGCATCCATACCGGTTGCTGCCGTCAGGGGAGCAGGCATGGAGTCCATCATATCGGGGTCAACAACAGCGACTTCCGGAATGTCATTGACGTCCACACAAACGAACTTGCGCTTCTTTTCTACGTCGGTAATGACATAGTTGATGGTAACTTCGGCAGCGGTACCGGCGGTAGTGGGAACGGCAATGGTAAACACAGCGTGCTTTTTCGTGGGGGCAACGCCTTCCAGGCTTCGCACATCAGCGAATTCGGGGTTGTTGATGATGATGCCGATGGCCTTGGCCGTATCCATTACGGAACCACCGCCAACAGCGATAATGCAGTCCGCTGCGGCATCTTTAAAGGCCTGCACACCGGCCTGAACATTTTCGATGGTGGGATTGGGCTTGATTTCGGTGAAGATGGAATATTCAATTCCTTCTGCCGTGATAACGTCCAGGATCTTGTTGATCTCACCGGACTTAACAACATGCTTACCGGAGCAGATGAAAGCCTTCTTATAGCCGCGTGCCTTGAGTTCGTTGCCGATTTCCGCAACAGCGCCGGCGCCATGATAGGAAACAGGATTCAATACGATACGATTTGCCATTTGAACTTACTCCTTATCGATTACTGATCTGGTATTTTGACAGATGGACATAGGTAATGTCCTTCCGTCAAAATAGTAACATATACGGCAAAATTCGTCCATCCGCAATGTGAACAATCTGACAATAAAGATTCAGACTTTTCAGGAGTACTTTTGTGAAAAGTATCGATGACAAAATATGCGGCAGTGTATTTCTTCCATTGTTTTCCATTCAGAGGCAGACAGCAGGCGTACAGCAGGATAGTAGGTAATAAAAACAGCTTTCTCAAACCAACGGCTTGAGAAAGCTGAATTCCATTTTTCGATTCTTGCTACAGTAGGTCTGCAGCGAATTCTTTATAAGCAGGTGATCATATCTTCTGCAGGGCGGGTTTTCGTATGCAGGGGAGCCGGTGCGGCATCGTCAGCCGGGTAGCCCATCGGCAACAGGCCGATCACTTTTTCGTTTTCCGGCAGGCCGAGTGCTGCGCTGACCTCATCACGCTTGAGATAGCCGACCCAGCAGGTGCCCAGACCCAGGTCCTGGGCGGCCAGCATGAGGTGTGTGCAGACGATCGAGGCATCGACCACGCCGAAATCAAAGTCGGGGGTGATAAGGCCATGTGCGGAGCGGGACTCGTCATAGGCGATGACGAAAAGCACCGGTGCATCGAAGGTGCAGGGGCAGATGGCCTTCAGCTTTGCGCGGGCTTCTTCACTCTGCAGAACGTAGATCTTCTGCGGCTGATAGTTGCAGGCGGTGGGCGCAAGGGAGACCGCGGAGAGAACCTGTGCAAGCTTCTCCTGCTCTACGGGTGTGGGTTTAAATTTGCGTACCGAATAACGGCTGCGGATGAGTTCCTGAAATTCCATAAACAGTTCTCCTGAAATTTTCGACAGATTAGGTATTTTGCCTAGCAGCGACATTGTAGCACCTGCCGGGGGAACAGGCAAGCAAAACTGAAGCTCCACCGGCTATGCAGTTGGCCAGGGCTTACATTTCCCGGAACTTTCCCTCGATGATGTTCGGGTCCTCCCACCGCTCCGGGCGGAAGGCCTTTACGGCGCTGACCAGGTTCACCAGCCCCAGCACCAGCATGCCGCCGCCGATGAGGGAGGTGATCTTCTCTACAGAAGCCAGCGGGCTGGCAAGCAGGAGCAGGCCAACTACGAACGTCACACCGGCGGGGATCAGACCGCTGCCAATCAGCGGCATTCCGGCGCGGTGCAGGGCGATTGCGTTCCGCAGACGGCCAAAGCCGAACAGCAGCACGGCCAGGCCCAGTATGGTTCCGGTCAGGCCGATAGCACGGTCAGCGCGGAAGAAAAGAAACAGGCCGGTAAACAGAAGCAGCAGGCCGCCGGGCAGCTGCAGCGCGGAAGAAAGTACCGGCTCGCCGGAAAAATACGCAATCAGGCGAACGGCACCCATGCAGCCGAGAATAACACCGGCGACAATGCAGACCGTCCGGAGAGAGAAGCCGGGCACAAACAGCAACAGGGCGCCCAGCACGCACAGTGCCAGCTCAGCGGTAACGCGTCCACTGCGAATGATCGTGATCCAAGGGGTCTTTTTCATCATAAACCCTCCTCGTCTTTGTAGTCTTTCTATGCTCCCATCTTACGCCCATTTCGTTGAAAATGTGTGAAGGGAATGTTAAACTTTAGCACTCACGGCAGAAGAGTGCTAAAACGGAGACCGCCTTTGAACGGGTAGTAACAGGATAAAACCGGAGCGGATGGTTTTCTTTATTCGGTTTGCGATGATACCATTATAGCATTCTGCCCCCGGAACACAAGATGAACAGAAGCGAACGAGAGCGAATATGGGCGAACAGGGGCGAACAGGGGCGAACAGAGCTGCACACCAATAAAGGCACAGCTTGCCGCACTGCGTGCCGGCTAAAACCAAATAATTAAAAGAAAAAAGTTGATAGAAAATCCCCCGGCAGGCTGAGCGGCCCGTCGGGGGATGAGCATTATTGATATAGAATTTTGTATACGCAGCCGTCAAAGGCGTGCTCGTCGATGTTGATCTCGCTGTTGGTAGGGAGAACTACGTAAAGCAGGTACGGGTTATCCGCAAATGCTCCGGAAGGCCTTATTCGTTTTCCGGGAGGGGAATCAGGATGGTCAGGGCAAAGCGGCCCGGGGTGTCAGTGCTGATGCTGAGTTCCCCGCCATATTTCCGTAATGTGCGTTCCACGTTGCGAAGCCCGAAGCCATGGGCAAACGGATCGGCCTTGATGGTTGGCGGGAGGCCGTCAATCAGCTGCGGGGTGGTAAGGCTGCTGTTGGCCAGACGAAGCACCTGGCAGCCGGCGGATTCTCCGCCGGAGAGCAGAATGAAACGGTCCTCACGGTTGGGGACACGGCAGCAGGCTTCAATGGCGTTGTCCAGGATATTGCTCCAGATGACACAGAGGTCAAAATGGGGGAGAAAACGGCAGGCGGAAAAATCCAGGCTCACCTCGGTGCGGATCCCTTCGGAAGCGGCATGGCCGAGCTTATCCAGCAAAAGTCCGTCCAGCAGGTCGTTGCCGGTGGAGTAGCTTGCTGCGGGGGGAGCGGCTTCGGTTAAAAACTGGCGGAGATAATCCAGTGCCGCGGCCGGGCCGTCCTGTTCCAGAAGCAGACGCACGGTGAGCATGTGGTTTTTCAGGTCATGCCGCAGCCGGCGGACATTTTCCGCGTTTTCGCGTTGGTCCTCAATGGATTTGAGCAGGGCGTTTACCGCCTGATTCTGCAGCTCGACAGCGGCCTTTTCCCGCTGCTGCCGGCGGTTATACTCAATGAACAGCATAAGCAGCAGCAGCGCCAGCATGAGAAACAGATAGCAGACGGAGAGCTGGGACAAGACGGCATCGTCCATCCCGCGCAGCGGCAGGGCCAGCTCCTTGGCGTATACGCCGATAATGATGATCAGCACCAGGGACAGAACACGGCCGGGGTCAATGGGGCTCATGTTCAGGAGCGGGGTGAAACGGTCGAGAAGGACGCAGGCGATGGCCGTGACCAGGGAAATCAGAAGAGTGCACAATACCACGTTTGCCGCCGGATTCGAAGTCAGCGGGAAGGTACCGGTGAAAATAGGGTAGGTTGACGGGGCAAAGAACAGATTATGGACGAGCAGATGCATGGTACTCCAGTAGGCAGCGGCATAAACGGCGGTGGCCGCGTTGATCTGGCGGCATAAGAGCAGATAACCGCTGGTGAGGAGGATGCGTACGGCGTAACGGGTAAAGGAGTTGCTCAGCATAGGGAAAAGCCCGGAAGGATAGAGCACATAGGTAGCCAGTAAACAGAGAAGCCCCAGGGCACGCCGCGGTGCGGGGGCATTTTTCAGCTCTCGGCGGCGAAAATAAAACAGTGCCAGGAGAATATCGCAGAGATAGCTGATATTCCAAATCGTTTCGCTCATCGCAAGACCTCCATCCATTTACTGTATGCGTCAATAAATTCCCTGCGGCGGTGCTTGCTGATGGGAATGACAGTCCCGTCCTCCAGGGTCAGCTCAGCCGCGCCGATCCGCCGGATGCGGCGCAGGTTTACCAGGTAGCTCCGATGACACCGGAAAAAGCCATAGGGCGTAAGTAGCTCCTCGACCTGCCCCAGCTGTATGGCAGCGGTGTGCTTTTCCTGCGAGAGCACAAAGCTGGTTTCGTGCTGGAAGACCTCGGCGTAAAGCAGAGAAGAGATATCCAGCAGATAGGTTCCGCCGGCAGTCTGGATCGGCAGAACACTGCCGGTGTCCTGCTTCAGGGAAGCGATGGCTTCCGCGAGAACATCGCTGAGCTCCTGGTAGGTGACGGGCTTGACCAGAAAACCGAAGGCATGTACCCGGTATCCGCGTACAGCGTAATGCTCCATGCTGGTAATAAAGATCAGCAGGGAACGGCAACCGCGGTCTCGCAGCTTCTGCGCGGTCTCCAACCCATCCATGCCACCCATGGAGATGTCGAGCAGAAGAATATCCGGGTCAGCGGCGGAGCCGGCAAGCAGCTCCTCGCCGGAGCTGTAGAAGAGAACGTCAAAATCTTCCTGATGAAGCGCAGCGTATTGCTCCAGGTAATGGCTCAGCTGACGCTGCATATTCTTTTCGTCGTCGCAAACGGCAATATGTCTGACCATGGCGCGTTCTCCTTTTCGGATTTTTTTGTACAGGGAAATATTACTATATTTTTCCTGTACCGTGAAGGCCATTCACGCAGAAAAATGGGCCACTCAGGGAGCGGAAAAACCCATTGAAGCAGGTAGGAAAACCATCGGCGCCGAAGCCCTTCCCATATGATTTTGCCTCTGTTACTATCGTCAAGCAAGAGAACAGAAAAGCCAAAAAAGAGCATTCTGTTTTGCCGAATGACAAAAGAAATTGGAGGAAGATCTATGGCAATCATGGGCAGAAGCGCGGAAGAGCGGAAAAACGATTACGCCTTCAGCGAAAAGCTCCACAGTGAGTTTTACACCCCGGCAGGAAAAGAAAAGCGGAGGAAGAACACCCGGCGATTCTTCGCAATCACGCTGGTTCTGGTCATCCTGTGCGCAATGTTCAACTGGGGCATTGTCACCGACTGGGGCAAGGTTAAGGTTACCCGTACGACGCTTGTCGGCACCGACGGCAGCAAATTCAGCGCACTGATGTATGTTCCGAAGCAGGCGAGCCGCGAGAATAAGGCTCCCGCCCTGGTGAACTTCCACGGCAACGCCGGTAACGCCCGCAACCATGAATCCTGGGCAGTAGAGTTTGCCCGTCGTGGTTTTGTTGTCCTTTCCGTCGACCAGTATGGCGCGGGCGATTCCGAGCAGTTCATGGAAAAATGGGGCTTCAAGAACGGCTGCATGGTGGAAGTCGGTGAGTACTATTACAACTACCTGCTGAACTGCAATTTCGTGGATACAGACAACATCCTGGTGGCTGGCCACTCGATGGGTTGCACCTCCGCAATCTGCATCGGCGCAAAGTATAATGCAAAGGGCCTGCTGTTTGCCTCTCTGGTCAGCCTGATGCCCGAAGAGTATGTGGAGTACTGGGACAACTATCAGGGCGACGTTCTTTCGGCAACCGGTGATGTGGAAACGACCCCCGAAAAGTTCTGCGAATCCAACCTTGCCACTCTACAGAAGCGGGACGGCTTTGCCGACGCAACGGAATTTGAACTGGATACCCTGTATGGTTCTTTTGAGGAAGGCAATGCCTATTATGCAACGCTGGACACCGAACGCATCCACGAGGCGGCATTTGTGAACCAGGGCACCATCGGCAAGCTCATCTGGTTTGCTCAGGAAGCAGTTGATCACGTCCCGAACGCAATCGACTACACCGATCAGGTCTGGATGTATAAGGATTATGTCGGTCTTGCCGGCATCCTCAGCTTCGGCGCATTCCTTTGCGCGATCGCTCTCGCCCTCATCGAGCTGATCCCCGGTCTGGCTATTGTTCGCCAGCCGCTCACCCGCAATATTGGCCTTCGCAAGGGTGGCTTCTGTGTGTCTGCTCTCTGTGGCGTCCTCTTCCCCTGGATCGTCCTCAAGACCGGCTGCTTCGGTCTGCTGACCCCGCAGAACAAGAACAACATGAACTATGGCATTTTCAATTTCACCTATTCCAACGTGGCATTCTACACAGTCATCGGCATGTCCTGTCTGGGTCTGCTGACCTTCATCCTGTTTGCCTGCACGGACGGCAAACAGCAGAAAATGAAGCTGATGGACCTTGGCCTTTGCCCGGACGGAGAAAACAAGCTCGTTTGGGAGCAAATCTGGAAGTCCTTTGTCGTGGCCTTTGCCACCATTGTCATCGGTTTCAGCTGCATCAAGCTGCAGGAAGCCCTCACCGGCACGGATTTCTATGCCTGGTTCTTCGGCTTCAAGAGCATCCCGCTGTATAAGGTTCCCCACATGCTGGTCTACATTGTCATTTGGGTTGCCTGCTTCGTCCTTTCCGGTGTCGGCATGAACGTGGAACGCCGTCTGCCTACCACCGGCAAGGAAGGCTTGGATGACCTCCTGGCCGTCCTGGTAAATGTATTTCTGGGTACAGTGGCAATCGTTGTGATCATTGCAGTCAAGTGGAAGCTGCAGAGCATCGGCCAGGATAACCTGTGGCTCTTCACCTTTAACGCAGATACCCAGCGCATCTGGGGTATGCCCGCCGGCATGGGTGTCGGTATTGGCGGCAGCACCTACCTGTTCCGCAAGACCGGCAACACCTGGCTGACCGCATTCCTGCTGGGCACTACGGCAGCGCTGATGTGTGTCCTGTTCGGCCAGCTGCGTTTTATGTAAGGAAAAAGATCGGTTTTGACCGTTAAAACCGCAAAAGGGCAGTCGGACGGAAGTTTTCCGTCCGGCTGTCCTTTTGCTTTCGGGTGGCTGTCAGCAGGCCGATTTGGGCCCAACTTGCGGAAAAAGGAAAAATGAAGTATAATTGGTGCAGAGTTCTTCGGATGCGGAGGAAAAACGAAAGGAAGCAGAGCAATGCGGGAACAGTTTGTTCGTACGGAAATGCTGATTGGAGAAGAAGCCCTGCAGCGGCTGGCGCAGGCCAGGGTGGCGGTGTTTGGCATCGGCGGTGTTGGCGGCTACGTGTGTGAGGCGCTGGTGCGTAGCGGCATCGGGCATTTTGATTTGATCGATGACGATGTGGTGGCTCCCTCGAACCTGAACCGGCAGATCATCGCGCTGCACAGCACGCTCGGCCGGCATAAGACCGAGATAATGCGGGACCGCATGCAGGACATTAACCCGGCGGTGGAGGTACGCATCCGCAACTGCTTCTATCTGCCGCAGAATGCGGAGAGCTTTCCCTTTGCGGAGTACGATTATATCGTGGATGCCATCGACACGGTCACCGCGAAGCTGGACCTGATCTGCCGCGCAAAGGCTTTGGGCATCCCGGTCATCAGTGCGATGGGAGCCGGGAACAAGTTGGACCCCGGCCAGTTCCGCGTGGCGGATATTGCCAAGACAAAGATCTGCCCCCTTGCCCGCATCATGCGCAAGGAGCTGAAAAAGCGTGGTGTGAACCACCTGAAGGTGGTCTATTCCGAGGAAGAGCCGGTTCGCTCTGCAGCAGCAGAGACCCCGGCGGCAGAGCCACAGGAGGAGGCGCCCGTTCTTAACGGGGCAGAGCCTGTGGAAGAAGCGACCTGCGGTCATATCGCAAAGGGCCGGCGGGATACGCCGGGCAGCATTTCCTATGCCCCGGCCGTGGCCGGCCTGCTGCTGGCCGGAGAAGTGATCCGTGACCTGATTGCCCGGCCGGAACCGGCAGGGCAGGAAAAGGAGGAAACAGAATGAAAAAGATTTGTGGCATCGTTGCATTACTGCTGGCCCTGTGCCTGCTGGCCGGATGCAGCTTTCAAAAGAAGAATGAAGTGGAGCCGGCACCTACCCCCGGCATTGAGGTGACCCCGGAGCCGACGCCGCTTCCCACCCCGGTACCGACACCGTCCCCCACACCGGTGCCTACCCCGACGCCTACACCCGCACCGACACCGCGGCCGCTGCTGGACCCGGTGCTGACGGATACGGAAATTGACGAGGGCTTTTTCTGCCCCACGACCGAGCAGGGCACGGTGCAGAAGCTGGAGTATACCACGGTGGACTACAGCTTTGCCCCGAATGAAGTGTATAACAAGACGATGACGGTATACCTGCCCTACGGCTACAGTGAGGAGCAGCAGTACGATGTGCTGTTTCTGGCCCATGTGACCAACGCCAACGACGATTTCTGGCTGAATCAGGTCCATGAATACCGTACGGCGGACGGGGAAGTACGGGATGTATACATCAAGGATATGCTCGACAACATGATTGAGCGGGGGCTCTGCCGGCCGCTGATCGTGGTTGGCGTGAACTGCTACATTTCCGAGGGCGCGGCCTGGGCGCACGATTCCAACCGGGACTATTCCCAGTTCCCGCGGGAGTTCCGCAACGACATTCTGCCGGCCGTAAAGGCAAACTTCTCCACCTTCGACAGCCGGGAGCATTTCGGCTTCCTGGGCTCCAGCTTCGGTGCATATGTGGATTATGTCTGTGTGCTGTCCGACTGCTTCGACCTCGTGGGCTGGCACGGCGAGACCGGTGGCGGCATGATCGACCCGCAGTATCTCCACACTGCCTGGCAGGCCATCGGCGCAACGGAGCTGCCGCTGTACTGCCTGTATCTCTGCGAAGGCGAGTTTGACGATTACGGCCCGGTGCTGCAGGGCTACTACGCCATGCAGGAAATGGATCAGACGAATGAAAACAATCTGGTCATGACGACCGTCAAACAGGACGGCCACGATTACCGGGAGTGGGACATCTGCCTGTATAACGCGCTGCAGCTGTTTTTCCGCTGAGGGAATGGGCTTTTTGCTTGACTTTTATACAGTAAAACGATATAATCTTTGCAGTCTGAATAAGTGAGGGCTCATTATGGCACGCAACACTTATTACGCATATTACTACCTGTACTTTACTTTAGCTTGAAGTAAGGCTGGTTTGTGATACGCTGAAACAGACTGAACTACTGTTGATTCGCGGCACAGGTTAGCCTGTGCCGCTTTTTCTATTGTGCGGAGGGTAAAAATTATGATCGTTATTCTGAAACATGGCGTAAAAGAGGAGAAGCGCGACCAGCTGATTTCCTGGTTTAAGGCACAGGGCTTTGGTGTGGATATCTCCAAGGGCGATTTCCAGACGCTTCTTGGCCTGATCGGCGATACGGCCAATCTGGATACAGACCTGATCGAGAGCCTGGATATTGTGCAGGCTACGCGCCGTGTGACCGAAACGTTCAAGCGGGCAAACCGCAAGTTCCATCCTGAGGACAGCATTGTGTCCCTGGCGGAGAACGTGAAGGTAGGTGGGGGCAACTTTGCCGTGATGGCCGGCCCCGGCTCGCTGGAAAATGAAGAGCAGGTGGTAAAGCTGGCCGCGGAGCTGAAAGCGGCCGGGGCAAACATTCTCTGTGGTGGTTCGGTGAGATCCCGCACGGTCTCCTATTCCTACCACGACCAGAGTGTGCGCGACCTGGAGCTGCTGGACCTCGCCAAGAAGGAGACCGGCATGCCGATTGCCAAGGAAGTGCTTTCGGTAGAAGACCTGCCCCTGTACGAAAATGTGGACCTGATCATTGTCGGCGGGCGGAACATGCAGAACTATCCGCTGCTGGCCGAGCTGGGCACCTGGAACAAGCCCATCATGATCAAGCGCGCCGTTTCCGGTACGCTGGAAGAGCTGCTGATGAGCGCCGAGTATGTAATGGTCGGCGGCAACAAGCAGATCATCCTCTGTGAACGCGGCATCCGCACCTTCTCCGACTATACCCGCAGCACGCTGGATCTTTCGGCGGTGCCCATGCTGAAGGAACTGAGCCATCTGCCGGTAATGGTTGACCCCAGCCGTGGCACCGGTCTGGGCCGCCTGAGCCGTCCCATGTCCCGTGCGGCAGCGGCAGCCGGGGCAGACGGTCTGTTCCTCGAGGTGCACAACGATCCTGCTCATGCGGCCTTCTACGGCATGCAGGCCGTCACACCGGAGGAATTTGGCGGCATCATGCAGGATGTTACCAAGGTGCGCGAGGTGTTGTTCTGATGGTCGCGGGAGTTGTTGGCCTTGGCCTGATCGGCGGCTCCTTTGCCAAGGCATACCATGAGACGGGAGCTACCGTATACGCCTGGAACCGTAACCGTTCCGTGCTGGACTTTGCCATGATCAGCGGCAACGTGGATGCCGAGCTGACCGAGCAGAACGCGGCGGAATGTGACATTATTATTGTTGCCCTTTACCCGGAGGCCTCCATTGCCTGGCTGGAGAAAATGGCGCCCTACTTTGGGAAGCATCCGCTGGTCATGGATGCCTGCGGCACGAAGCGCAACATCTGCGAGGCGGGCTTTGCCCTGGCAGAGGAGCATGGCTTTACCTTTGTGGGCGGCCACCCGATGGCCGGTACCCAGTATGCCGGCTTCAAATATGCCCGGGCGGATATGTTCCGCGGGGCACCGATGGTCGTTGTGCCGCCGGTGTTTGACGATATTGAGCTCTTTGACCGGGTGAAGAAGCTGCTGCAGCCCCTGGGCTTTGGCCGCTACTCCATCACCAACGCGGAAGATCACGACAATATGATCGCCTTTACCTCCCAGCTGAGCCATATTATTGCCGGCAGCTATATCAAGAGCCCGTCAGCGGGCCGCCAGAAGGGCTTTGCCGGCGGCAGCTTCCGGGACATGACCCGTGTAGCCTATCTCAACCCGAACATGTGGGCAGAGATCTTCCTGGATAACCGGGACTGCCTCCTGCCGGAGGTAGACGGGCTGATCGAGCGGCTGACAGCCTACCGGGATGCCATCCGCGATAAAGACCTTCCTGAGCTGACCGCCCTGCTGGAAGAGGGCAGAAAACGCAAGGAGGAACTGGGCTGATGAAGACCGTACAGGTAAATGCCTCCCGTGCGTATGATATTCTGATCGGCGAAGGGCTGCTGGCGCAGGCGGGAGAGCTTCTGCGAAAGACCGTGAAGGCGGAAACGCTGGCGGTGATTGCCGGCAGCAATGTGTGGCCGCTGTGGGGCGAAAAACTGTGTGCCTCACTCGAAAAGGCCGGCTTTCGCGTTGTGCATCATGTGATCCCGGCGGGGGAGCAGTACAAGACACTGGAGACCTTCGGCGAACTGCTGAACTTCTTTGCGGAAAACCGCATGACCCGGAAAGACTGTGCAGTCGCTCTGGGCGGCGGGGTGACCGGGGACCTGACCGGCTTTGCCGCCTCGGCCTATATGCGGGGCATTGAATTTGTGCAGGTACCGACGACTCTGCTGTCGATGGTGGACTCCTCGGTGGGCGGTAAAACCGGTGTGGACCTGCCTGCGGGCAAAAACATGGCCGGTGCCTTTTACCAACCCTCACTGGTATTGTGTGACACCGACACGCTGAGCACTCTGCCGGAGGAGGTATTCCGGGCAGGCTGTGCGGAAGTGATCAAATACGCGGTGCTGGAAAGCAGAAGCTTCTTTGAGGAACTGAAGGCGGTGCCGATTGCGCAGCAGGCAGAATACGTGATCGAGACCTGCGTGAAAATGAAGAGGGACATTGTCAACGAGGACGAGTTTGAGCAGGGCCGCCGTGCGCTGCTGAACCTTGGGCATTCCTTCGGGCACGCAATCGAGCGTTGCAGCAATTTTACGCTTTCCCATGGCTACGCGGTGGCAATCGGCATGAATATCGTTGCAAAGGCCTGCGTGCAGAAGGGTATCTGCGCGGAAGAGACACAGCGTGAGCTGGAGGAGCTCCTGCGGCAGTATGGCCTTCCCACAGAGACAGAACGCAGCGTGGCGGAGCTCAGTGATGCGGCCCTGTCGGATAAAAAAATGGCGGGCGGCGCGCTGAAGCTGATCGTGCCGGAGCGCATCGGCAGCTGCCGGACGGAGCGTGTCCCGGCCGAACAGATTCCGGACTGGCTGCTTGCTGCGGGGCTGAAATAACACAGGGCGGAAAGGGAATAGAATGGATAGAGTGGTGAGACCGGGTCTGCGGACCGGTAAAGTAAATATCCCGGCATCAAAGTCGCAGGTGCATCGCCTGCTGATCTGTGCGGCCCTGTCTGGCAGAAGCACGACCATCCGTCTGGATGGCTTTTCGAAAGACATTGTGGCAACAGCAGACTGCCTGCGGGCTCTGGGTGCGTCGATTACGGTGACGGAAGAAGAGATTTCCGTGCAGCCGGTGCAACCGGCGTCCGGGCTCTGCGAGCTCAGATGCGGCGAGAGCGGCTCAACCCTGCGCTTTATGCTCCCGGTTGTGGGCGCGCTGGGTGCCGATGCGGTGTTTGTGATGGAGGGTCGGCTGCCTCAGCGGCCGCTGGCTCCCTTTGATGAGGAACTGTGCAGCCATGGCATGGAACTGCGCAAGGAAGGGGACCGCCTGTACTGCAGCGGTAAGCTGCACTCCGGCCGCTTTACGTTGCCCGGGAACGTGTCTTCCCAGTATATTTCCGGCCTGCTGATGGCCCTGTCCCACGTGGAGGGAGACAGCGAGCTGGAAATTACCGGGCCGCTGGAATCCTCGGCATATATCACGATGACGGAGGATGCCCTGCGTCTTTCCGGCATCCGTTTTACCAAAGAGGGCAACAGCTACCACATTCCCGGTGGCCAGACCGGCGCACTGCCGGAGGTCTGCAACGCCGAGGGTGACTGGTCCAACGCAGCCTTTTTCCTGTGCATGGGCGCACTCTGCGAAGAGGGGATCTCTGTGGGTGGCCTGGCCTTTGACTCCTCGCAGGGCGACAAGGGTGTGCTGGATGTTCTGCGGGCTTTTGGCGCCTCCATTGAGAAAGACGGCGACCGGATCGTGGCCCGGAAGAGCGGAAAGCTGCAGGGCACGGTAATTGACGCCGGCCCGATTCCTGACCTGATTCCCACACTGAGTGTAGTGGCCTCCGTGGCCGAAGGGGAGACGCGCGTGATTCACGCCGAGCGCCTTCGCCTGAAGGAATCTGACCGCCTGCAGACGACAGCAGATATGCTGAGCCGCCTGGGCGCGGAGATCACGGAAACGGAAGACGGCCTGATCATTCACGGAAAACCGGCCCTGCAGGGCGGTACCATTTCCGCCTTTGGGGATCATCGCATCGCGATGGCCGCGGCAGTGGCTTCCTGTGTGTGTCAGGAAGAGGTAACGGTCCAGGGCAGTGAGAGCACAGCAAAGTCGTATCCCCGCTTCTGGGCACACCTTGATGCACTGAGCTTTTGCTCCGGGGAGGTGCAGGTATGAGCAGCAGCTATGGCGAAAACGTTCGCTTTACGATATTCGGACAGTCCCATTCCCCCGGCATTGGGGTGACCATTGAGGGGCTTCCCCCAGGAAAAACGATCGATCTGGAGGAATTACAGACCTTTCTGAACCGTCGTGCCCCCGGCCGCAACAGCATGAGCACGGCCCGCAAGGAGGCCGACCGGCCGGAGATCCTGGCCGGCCTGAAGGACGGCAGGACCTGCGGCGCCCCGCTGACGGCGGTGATCTATAACAAAGACCAGCATTCTTCGGATTATGCCCCCTTTGCGGACACGCCGAGACCCGGCCACGCGGATTACACCGCGGAGGTCAAGTATGGCGGGGCGCAGGACAAGTCCGGCGGCGGGCACTTCTCCGGCCGTTTGACGGCTCCGCTGTGTATTGCCGGCGGCATCTATATGCAGCTGCTGAAGCAGGAAGGCATCACGATCCTTTCCCGCGTGAAATCGATTGGCGGCGTGACGGACCCGGCTCCGCTGACGGCCTCTACCGCAGAAAAGGCGATGCCGGTGGTGAGTGATGATGTGGCGGAACAGATGGCCGAGTGTATTGCCCGGGCAAAGGCAGAGCAGGACTCTGTCGGCGGCGTGGTCGAGTGCATGGTGCTTGGCTTACCGGCTGGACTCGGTGACCCGATGTTTGACGGCATGGAAAACCGGATCGCACGGGTGGTGTTTGGTATTCCGGCGGTGAAGGGCCTGGAGTTCGGTGACGGATTTGCCGTGGCACAGCTCCGCGGCAGCGAAAATAATGACCCGTATATCCTGCGGGACGGCCGTGTGGAGACGGAGACGAACCACTGTGGAGGCATTCTGGGCGGCATCACCAACGGCATGCCGCTGGTCTTTCGTGCGGCATTCAAGCCCACACCATCGATTGCGAAACAGCAGAAAACAGTGAACCTGCGCACACAGGAGCAGGCAGAGCTGGTGATTGGCGGGCGGCATGACCCCTGCGTTGTGCTGCGTGCGGTCCCGGTCGTGGAAGCAGCGGCCGCGGCAGCGGTGTACGACGCGCTGCTGGAATACAGAAAATACAAGGGATGAGCGGGGAAGAAGAAAATGGAACTGAGCGATTATCGGAAGGAGCTCAATGGCCTGGACGATGAGCTTTTGCAGTTGTTCGAGAAACGCATGCGCGTGGTGGAAAAGATTGGCGATTACAAGCTGGCGCATGGTTTGCCGGTGCTGGACAACTCCCGTGAACAGAAAATACTGGACCGGGTCGCGGCGAAAATGCCGGAGGACCTGAAGGGCTATTCCGTGGAACTGTACACTACACTGATGCGGCTGAGCCGCAACCACCAGAGCAGCCGGATGGAACAGAACGGAACAAATAACGCGGCGGAGGAATGAAGACAATGGTAAAGTGCGGTTTGCTCGGAGAAAAGCTGGGCCACAGCTACTCTCCGGTGATTCACGGCATGCTGGCCGACTATGAGTATAAACTCTATGAAAAGAGCCCGGAAGAAGTAGCGGACTTTGTCCGTAACGGAGACTACCACGGCTTGAATGTGACGATCCCGTACAAGAAGACCGTCATCCCCCTGTGTGATGAGGTTTCGGAAATGGCTTCAGCGATCGGCAGCGTAAACACGCTGGTTCGCCGTCCGGATGGAACGCTGTTTGGTGACAATACCGATGCCTTCGGCTTTGAGATGCTGGTGCGCTCTGTCGGCGTGGACGTAACCGGAAAAAAGGCTGTGGTACTGGGGACCGGTGGTGCCTCGGTGACCGTTTGTGCCGTGCTGAAGCACATGGGCGCAGGCGAGGTCGTGACGATCTCACGCAATGGCGAAAACAATTACGACAACCTGAACCGCCATGCGGACGCGGAGCTGCTGGTGAACGCCACCCCGGTCGGCACCTTCCCGAAAAACGGCTTTATGGCCGCTGACCCGGGCGACTTTCCGAACCTGAAGGCGGTTTACGATGTGGTATATAACCCCAGAAGAACGGCATTCCTGCTGCGTGCGGAGGAACTGGGCATTCCCTATGGCAATGGCCTGCTGATGCTGGTTGCCCAGGCAAAGCGTGCCTGCGAGATCTTTACCGGCACACCGATCGACGACGCGGAGATCGGCCGCATTGAGGGCATCCTGGCACAGTCGATGCAGAACCTGGCCATAATCGGCATGCCCGGAAGCGGAAAAACGACGATTGCCCGCCTGCTAGCCGCAAAGACCGGCCGGCCCGTAAAGGACGCGGATGCCTGGGTCGTGGAGCATGCCGGGAAACCGATCCCGGAGATCTTCGCGCAGTCCGGTGAAGAGGTCTTCCGCCAGTGGGAGGCCGATGCCCTGAGTGAACTGGGCAAACAGTCCGGCACGATTATCGCGACCGGCGGTGGCTGTGTGACCCGGGAACGCAACTACGCGCTCCTGCACCAGAACAGCATCATTATCCGCATTACCCGTGATCTGGCCCGTCTGCCGAAAGCCGGAAGACCCATTTCCCAGAGCACGGACCTGCAGACGCTGTTTGAAAAGCGTGACCCCATGTACAGTCGTTTTGCGGACATCACTGTGAGTAATGACGGTACGCCGGAGGAAACGGTGCAGAAGATCCTCGACAGCCTCAGCGCTTATATGGGATAACCGGCAGAGTGTCCTTTCCGGGCGCGCCGGTAAACAGAAAAGAAAACCGGGAAACCACGGCCATCAGGCGAGGTTTCCCGGTTTTTGGTTAGATAAGATAAGCGCAGGGATGCGTTTAATCCTTTGGATGACGGGCGGCATTGAGCATATTGTCTTTAAGCTCCATGAGCTTCGGGGAGAGGTCGACATAATACTCGTGGGGGTTGTCGAAACGCTTGACCTCCGGCCAGAGGGTGCTGACCTCATAGGCACAATAGGTCTTAATGTCCTTCAGCTCGGGTGCGTGGTACACCAACTCACCATGCAGGAAGATGGGGACCTGCAGCTCACGGGCAGTGAAGTTCGTCATGGTCTTTGTCTTCCAGCGGGAGACCGGGTCGCACAGCTCAAGAGGAACAGAGCTGTCGACGGTTTCGTCGGCCATGCAGATGTAGTCGGCCTCGGCCATGCCGGTCTCGTTATTATAGAGGCGGTAGACCTTTTTGAAGCCGGGGTTGGTGATCTTTTCCACGTTTTCGCTGATCTTGATCTTGGGAACGATCGTGCCGTTCTTTTCTACGGCACAGAGCTTATACACGCCGCCAAAAACAGGTGTGCTCTTGGAGGTGATCAGACGTTCACCGACACCGAAGCTGTCGATTTTCGCCCCCTGGAGCAGCAGCTGGGTGATCAGGCGCTCGTCCAGAGAGTTGGAGACGGTAATGGAGCAGGTCTCCCAGCCGGCTTCGTCCAGCATTTTGCGGGCCTTCTGGGTGAGGTAGGCCAGGTCGCCGGAATCCAGACGGATGCCGCATTTGGTGATGCCCTGCGGCTTCAGGATGTCGTTAAAGGCACGAATTGCATTGGGAATGCCGGATTCCAAGGTGTTGTAAGTGTCGACCAGCAGAGTGGCGTTATGCGGATAGGTGCGGCAATAGGAAGCAAAGGCTTCGTATTCGGTGTCGGACATCTGGACCCAGGAGTGAGCCATGGTGCCGAGGGCGGGGGTGCCGTAGATCTCGTCCGATACTGTGCAGGCAGTGCCGGCACAGCCGCCGATGAAAGCGGCACGGGCACCGGTGACCGCGCCGGAAATGCCCTGTGCGCGGCGGGAGCCGAATTCCAGAACCGTGCGGCCCTGGGCGGCACGGCAGATGCGGTTGGCCTTGGTGGCGATCAGGCTCTGATGGTTGAATTCCAAAAGAAGGTAGGTTTCGATGAGCTGGGCCTGAATGGCGGGTGCACGGACAGTGATGGCCGGTTCGTGGGGGAAAATCGGGGTTCCCTCGGGAACGGCCCAGATGCTGCCGGTGAAACGGAAGTCAGCAAGATACTGCAGGAATTCTTCGGAGAACAGGTTGCGGCCGCGGAGGTAGGCAATGTCTTCGGGAGTGAAGTGCAGATTCTGAATATAGTCAATGATCTGTTCCAGACCTGCGGCAATTGCAAAGCCGCCGGCGTCCGGCACGGTGCGGTAGAAAACGTCAAAATAGGTGATGATGTCCTTTTTTCCGTCGGCAAAGTAGCCGTTGCCCATGGTGAGTTCATAGAAATCGCAGAGCATGGTAAGGTTAATTCCGTTTGCAGTTTTCATATGCTGCCTCCAAAGATGTTTTCGTGTATATTATACGATTTTACCTAAATAAAAGCAATCCTTTTGTGCGAAGTGTTAAAATATAGACTGCTGTCATGACAGGCAAAAAAAGACGAAAAACGAAGGGGAAATACGGATAAAGTTCCAATTGACATCGGACAACTGTTGGATTATCCTGTATTAGGATAGGTAGGAAATGGGAAAAAATACGGGAAAAAAGGAAGGGCGGTAAATGAAAAAGGAGTTTTTCACTCCCGGCAGAACAGAACTGGCCGGCAATCATACCGATCACCAGAAGGGGCGGATCCTTGCCTCTGCGGTTAACCTTGGCCTGTTTGCCTCGGTCGAGAAAACCGACGATGCGATGGTTGTGATTCATTCCGAGCGATACCCGGATATCCATACACGCCTGCGCGAGAAGCTTCAGCCGCGCACCGTGGAATTCGGCTCCTCAAAAGCGCTTGTCCGCGGTATGGCGGCAGGTTTTCGGGAACTGGGCCTTGAAGTTGGCGGCTTCACCGCAGAACTGCGGTCCACTCTGCCCCTTGGCGGGGGCTTGAGTTCATCCGCGGCCTTTTCGGTTCTGGTCGGCAAAATTTTCAGTGAACTGTATAATCATGGGGAGGTCGACCCGGTCGTTATCGCCCGGGTAGCGCAGCAGGCGGAAAACACCTTTTTCGGCAAACCCTGCGGCTTGATGGACCAGCTGGCCTGTGCCCTGGGGCATACAGTTTATGTCGATTTTCTGACCGGTGAGATTGAGCCGATCGTGGCCGACTTCAGCAAGATGGGCCTCACCATGTGCCTGACTGACACCGGTGGAAGCCACGCCGGGCTGGACAGCTCTTATGCCCGCATTCCCGCCGATATGGTCCTGATTGCCAATATGCTGAACAGGGGTGCCCTGGGTGAGGTAGACCCGGCAGAATTCCGCGCAAAGGGCTGGAGCGCATCAGACCGCCCGGTACGGCGGGCCATGCACTTCTTCGATGAAAACGAACGGGTTCCTTTGATGCGTGACGCACTGAAGAACAATGACGGGGAAACCTATATGCGGCTGATGAACGAATCGGGCCGATCCTCCGAGCAGCTTCTGAACAATATCTATACCAGCGTGACCGGCGACACAAAGCTGATGGAAGGGCTGGAGCGTAGTGCACAGCTGCTGAACGGCAAGGGTGCCTGGCGCGTCCACGGCGGTGGCTTTGCCGGGTTTGTGCAGGCCCTTATGCCGGAGGACTATTTCCCGGAATACCGAAAGGAAATGGAAGCAGTGTACGGCAAGGGCAGCTGCCACAGGATCACACTGCTGTGACAGGAGCGCCCGGAGAACAGAAAACAGAAACAGCGACAGAAATAGAGAACAGAAAAAAGCACAGGTACCGGAATCTCTACGTGGGGGGAGACACCGGTACCTGCTTTTTTTGCAGCAGGCAAAGAAAGGCAGGAAAAAAGCGGGCTGCGTTTGATTAACGCAGCCCGCCGGGGTTTATGCGAATTTAAGAAGCTTTACGGATTAATAGAGATCCTTCAGCTTGAGCAGGTGCTCGTAACGTGCCATTGCGTTTGCCTCGGAAGCAGTGAACAGACGTTCCTTTCTCTCCGGGAATTCGCGGGTCAGACGGCTGTAGCGGGCTTCGTTCATCAGGAATTCCTGATAGCCGCCTGCGGGAGCCTTGCTGTCGATGACGAACTTCTGCTCTGCATCCGGGTTGTAACGGAACAGGTTCCAGTAGCCGCAGTCGACTGCTTTCTTCATTTCCTTCTGGCAGTTTTCCATACCGCCCTTGATGCTGTGCATCTCGCAGGGTGCATAAGCAATGATGAGGGACGGGCCCTTGTGAGCTTCTGCTTCAACGATTGCCTTCAGGGTCTTGACCTTATCGGACATGGAGACCTGAGCAACGTAGACATAACCATAGGTCATTGCCATCTCGGCGAGGCTCTTGGACTTGATTTCCTTACCGGCAGCTGCAAACTGTGCAACCTGGCCGATGTTGGAAGCCTTGGAAGCCTGACCACCGGTGTTGGAGTAAACTTCGGTATTGAAGACGAAGATGTTGACGTCTTCGTTGGATGCCAGGACGTGGTCAACACCGCCGTAGCCGATGTCGAATGCCCAGCCGTCGCCGCCGAAGATCCACATGGACTTCTTGTTGACGAAGTCTTTCTTTGCCATGATGGCAGCTGCGTGCGGGCACTTGTCTGCGTTGGGAGCAACAGCAGCAAGCAGAGCCTTGGCAGGAGCCTGGTTGGCGTTGCCGTCGTCATAGGTGGCGAGGTAAGCTTCAGCAGCAGCGCGGATCTCTTCGCTCTCGGAGTTGGCAGCGAGATATTCAACCTCTGCCTTCACGTCGTCGCGGATCTTCTTCTGGCCGAGGTACATGCCAAGGCCGTGCTCTGCGTTATCTTCAAACAGGGAGTTGGCCCATGCGGGACCCTTGCCTTCCTTGTTGACGGTGTACGGAGAGGTTGCAGCCGGGCCGCCCCAGATGGAGGAGCAACCGGTAGCGTTGGAGATGAGCATATGGTCGCCGAACAGCTGAGTGATCAGGCGGGCATAGCTGGTCTCGGCGCAGCCTGCGCAGGAGCCGGAGAACTCGAGGTACGGCTGTGCGAACTGGCTGAACTTTACGTTGTCGATCTGAACCATATCGGCCTTCTCGGCAACCTTTTCGACCATGTAGTCGAAGACTTCCTGCTGGTCGAGCTGGCTCTCCATCGGGACCATCTCGATAGCCTGGGTCGGGCACTGGCTGATGCAGACGCCGCAGCCCATGCAGTCCAGAGCGGAAACAGCGATGCCATACTTGTAGACACCCTTGCCCTTACCGACCTTGATGTCAGCAAGCTTGGTCTGAGCGGGAGCGGCAGCAGCCTCTTCCTCGGTCAGAGCGAAGGCACGGATGGTAGCATGCGGGCAGACGAATACGCAGCTGTTGCACTGTGCGCACTTCTCTGCATCCCACTTCGGGACGGAAACGGCGATGCCGCGCTTCTCATAGGCAGCTGCGCCGAGCGGGAAGGTGCCGTCAACGTGATCGACGAATGCGGAAACAGGCAGGCTGTCGCCGTCCATCTTATCCACGGGATCGAGGATGTTGGTGACCATCTTGACAGTAGCTTCACGGCCGTGATGCGGTGCTGCGGGAGCGTCGTCCGGGCAGGTTGCCCAGGAGGCGGGAACCTCAACCTTAACGTAAGCGGTAGCGCCTGCGTCGATTGCGTTGTGGTTCATGTCAACGATGTCCTGGCCCTTCTTCAGGTAGGAGTGCGTTGCAGCGTCCTTCATGTTCTGGATTGCTTCTGCTTCGGGCATAACCTTTGCCAGAGAGAAGAATGCAGACTGGAGGATGGTGTTGGTGCGCTTGCCCATGCCGATCTTCTTGGCAAGGTCGATAGCGTTGATCATGTAGAGCTGGATGTTGTTGTTTGCAATGTAGCGCTTGGAAGCAGCATCCAGGTGATGCTCGAGTTCCTCGAAGCTCCACTGGCAGTTGACCAGGAAGACGCCGCCCGGCTTAACGTCACGGACGATGGGGAAGCCCTTGGTGATGTAAGAAGGAACATGGCAGGCAACGAAGTCGGCCTTGTTGATGTAGTACGGGCTCTTGATGCGGTTGTCACCGAAGCGCAGGTGGCTGATGGTTACGCCGCCGGTCTTCTTGGAGTCATACTGGAAGTATGCCTGCACGAACTTGTCGGTGTGGTCGCCGATGATCTTGATGGAGTTCTTGTTTGCGCCGACGGTGCCGTCGCCGCCCAGACCCCAGAACTTGCACTCGATGGTGCCGGCTGCTGCGGTGTTGGGTGCGGGCTCTTCAGCCAGGGACATGTTGGTGAGGTCGTCAACGATACCCAGGGTGAACTGACGCTTTGCATCAGCCTTCTTGAGTTCGTTATAGACAGCAAAGACGCTGGAAGGAGGAGTGTCCTTGGAGCCGAGACCGTAGCGGCCGCCGATGACGGAAACGTCGGTCATGCCGGCGTTGGCCAGAGCGGTGACAACGTCGAGGTAGAGAGGCTCGCCCTGTGCACCGGGTTCCTTGGTGCGGTCGAGGACAGCGATCTTCTTAGCGGTTGCAGGGATAGCAGCAATCAGCTTCTCCGGGCAGAACGGACGGAACAGGCGAACCTTGACCAGGCCGACCTTCTCGCCCTGTGCGGTGAGGTAGTCGATGACTTCTTCTGCGACGTCGCAGATGGAGCCCATAGCGATGATGACGCGGTCAGCGTCAGCTGCACCGACATAGTTGAACAGAGCATAGTCGGTACCGAGCTTTTCGTTGATCTTGGCCATGTACTTCTCAACGAGAGCGGGAACAGCGTTGTAGTAAACGTTGGAAGCTTCACGGTTCTGGAAGAAAATGTCGCCATTTTCGTGGGAACCACGCATGACAGGATGCTCGGAGGTCAGGGCGCGTGCACGGAAAGCTTCAACAGCGTCCATGTCGACCATTTCCTTGAGGTCTTCGTAATCCCATACTTCGATCTTCTGCAGCTCATGAGAGGTGCGGAAACCGTCGAAGAAGTTCAGGAACGGAACACGGCCTTCGATGGCTGCCAGGTGAGCAACCGGGGAGAGGTCCATGACTTCCTGGACGCTGCTCTCGGCGAGCATGGCGAAACCGGTCTGGCGGCATGCCATAACGTCGCTGTGGTCACCGAAGATGTTCAGGGTGTGGCTTGCAAGGGTACGTGCACTGACATGGAAGACACCGGGCAGAAGTTCGCCGGCGATCTTGTACATGTTGGGGATCATCAGAAGAAGACCCTGGGATGCGGTGTAAGTGGTGGTCAGGGCACCTGCGTTCAGAGAGCCGTGAACAGCACCTGCAGCACCGGATTCTGCCTGCATCTCCTGAACCTTAACGGTGTTACCGAAAATGTTCTTGCGTCCTGCAGCGGACCACTGGTCAACAAAGTCGGCCATGGGGCTGGACGGGGTGATGGGGTAGATAGCTGCAACTTCAGTGAATGCGTAGGATACATGGGCGGCAGCATTGTTACCGTCCATCGTTTTGAAGTGTCTCTGCATGCTAATAATTCATCTCCTATAAATTATTTAATATAAGACAGATACAGTTTACCATGTTAAGTGAGGATTGTAAACGCTAATTGTGCACAAAATTAACAGAAGGTAACAGAAAAATTGAACAAAGAATTCACCGGAAAAGACGGCAGAGGAATGGAGTTCCTTTATCTGCAGCTGCCTGCAACGGTGATTGGAGAGAGATAATAAGGAAAGAAATGGCAAATAATCGGGAAAATGACGAAATGCAGGGGGAAGAAAAGGGAGCGGTATGGCAGCAATCTGAACAAAAATGCAAAAATGCTCAAAACGGAAAATTTCCTTGTACTTTTCCCCTACCTGTATTATACTACAAACGATACTCTGCATTAAAATGCCTGTTTTTCGGGCATTGATACCTGCTGAAAGGAGTTCTGAGATTATATGGTGAATATAAATAATGACAACGGGGCCATTTCCATTGCCGGTGAAGTGTTCCGCAATCTGGCCGGCGATGCGGCAACCAGCTGCTTCGGCGTGAAGGGTATGGTTACCTGCGGAAAGGACGGCGGCCCCTGGCAGCTGCTCCGCAGAGAGTCTATGGCCAAGGGCGTACGTGTACACATTGCGGAAGAAAACAGCGTTTCGCTTGAACTGCACATCGGGGTAGACCGGGGTGTGAATATCAGCGCGGTTACCTCCAGCATTATGAAAGAAGTCCGCTATAAGCTGGAAAAGGCTACCGGTGTTCCGGTAAAGGATGTCGACATCTACATTGACACGATTATTGGGTAAAGG
>JAZRWD010000186.1:0-7031 GCA_045599525.1 Candidatus Limivicinus sp.
TTTCCTGGTCTCCGGTATTTTGGCCTCCACCGTCATCATCCGGTGCGGGGTCATCCGCCACAAACTGCACGACGGGCGTGAGCAGAGAGTCATCCGGCGGACGAATGACATCTGCCGGGTTATCAAATGAACTGCCAAGCAGAATGCCGGCTGTAGCCGCAGCCGCTACCGTGGCCGCAACGGCCCGGTTTTTCATTTTCTGCAGTTCCTGTTTTGCGTCTTTCCGCAGACGTTTTTCCTTTACCCGGCTTTTTTTCCAGCGATGGTGTTTTTTTTCTTGCTTTTCCGTTCCGTTCACCTCCGCTATGCAATAAACTCGTGCTCATTATAGCACAAGCCAACGTGCAAGAAAAGGGCTCATCTTGTTCCTCTTCTGCCTTTGAAAACAACATTTTTGTCTATTTAATGTATTGAAGGACATGGCAAAATGTGATAATATTTCGGTATTGTTGAAATGAAATGAAACGGAATTAAGAAAATGAAAGAAACCCTGCTCTATCTCCAGCGTATTAACGCCATGTATAACACCGGCGTGTTCTCCAAATCAGACCGTTTGCTGGCGGATTACCTGCTGGAAAACCCTACTGTTCTTGAGGAGGGAACCGCTGCCACCCTTGCCGCCGGTGCCGGCGTCAGCCCTGCGACTGTCGTCCGCTTTGCCCGCAAGCTCGGCTTCCGAGGCCTTGCCGAAATGAAGACCAGCGCCGCCCAGAACAGCTATGCCAGCAACTACATATCGGATAACGCCACTAACATGGACCTGGTTAAGGGTGACGATTCCGCAACCGTCCGAAACAAAGTCATCGCTTACAGCAAAATGATCATCGATCAGCTTCAGGATACACTGAATCCGGATAAGCTGGAAGAAGCGGCCCGGATGATTTCCTCCGCCCGGCATGTTGTCATTACCAGTGAAGGCGGTTCCGGCTCCATCGCCCGTGCCGCGTACGATATTTTTCTCAAGCTTGCCATCCCCTGCCGCCTAGTCGAAGACATCATGTTTCAAATGATGGAGATCAGCATGATGGGGCCGGACGATGTGCTGTTCATCTGCGTAAACTCCGGCCGCACCCGCAATATTTTAGATAACGCTTCTTATGCCAAGGAGTGCGGTATACGTACGATTGGTATAGTCGGCCCGAAAAATTCTCCTCTCGCCCCTTTTCTGGATGTTGAACTGAACACCTGCCTGTTCGACAGCAGTTATTTCAGTGATTCTTCCTCTGCCCGACTCAGCGAACTGGTCACCGTGTCCGTTCTCCATTCGATCATGGCCCTCACCAGAGACCAGGCACAACTGGATAAGGGGCAGGAAATTGCCAATTCCATTGAGCTCAAACGTGTCTCCAGCGCAGCCGATTATTAAACGCCTGCGCAGAAACAACTTTTCCCATTTCATATTCTGTATTAGTACACCTTCTGCAGATCATTCCGGCATGCGGTTTCCCCGCATGCCTTTTTTCATCGAAATTGACCGTTTCTCTTCCGTCTTTTCCTTGCTGTCACCGCTCCTTCCACCTACTCCCGGACGTTCCCACGGACAGGTTAAATCCGCGATTTAGTTCACAATCTCACCTAAAAAACCAAAAACAGCCCCTTTGTGAGCGTCTTAACGTTATTTATTTGATTTCTTTTGTGCAATGTTGACAAAGACATACCACTATTTTTTGGCGCATTTTACGATATTTCACGTTTCGATATGTTTTATGGCATAACGTTTCATCTTGCGCTTGCTATTTTCTGTAAACTGTGGTAAGTTTGTTTCAGTTCCAAAGCAGTAATTAGAAACGAAATTTCATAACATTTGTACAAACATCCGTCCTGTTAATTCCATAGCAGGCAAAGCAACTGTGTGTTTGTGTCAAAAGAGACAATGTGCACAAATGAAACGAAAAAGGATCCGTTCGTTCGATCACAGCAGATGAGACCAAATGAAATGAAGTCCGTTTCAAATACCGCCCAAAACAAAATACACAAATTCAAAAAAATCAGGAGAAAGAAACAAATGAAAAAGTACTTAGCACTTGTTCTGGCCATTGTTCTCTGCATGGCCCTGTTTGCCACCTCCGCTTCCGCTGCTCCCAAGTACGACAAGATCACCTTCACCTTTGCAGTTAACGGCACCGACACCCAGATTGACACCAAGGTTGCAACCCACTTCAAAGAACTCATCGAAGAAGCTTCCGAAGGCAGCATCAAGGTTGAGGTTTATCCGAACGACCAGCTGGCTGGCGGCAACGCAACCAAGGGCGTTGAGATGATCTCCGAAGGCTCCACCGACATGGCTGCTTACGCAACCGTCGCTCTGAACACTCTCGACAGCAAGATGGGTGTTGCTCTTGTTCCCTGGACCTTCTCCAGCTACACCGAAGCTCGCGAAACCATCGACGCTTCCGGCCTTGAGTACTACAACAGTGTTCTGAACAATTACAACATCACCGCTATCGGCTCCTTCCACAACGGCTTCCGTCAGCTCTCCAACAACAAGCATGCTGTTACCGCTCCCGAAGACCTCAAGGGTCTGAAGATCCGTGTTCCCGGCGGCGAGACCTACATGAAGTTCTTCAAGGCTTTCGGCGCTGACCCCACCAACCTCAACTGGAGTGAAGTCTTCACTGCTCTGCAGCAGGGCACCATCGACGGCCAGGAGAACGGCGTATCCATCACCAGCACCTCCGGCGTTCTGGAAGTTCAGAAGTATGTCACCATCTGGAACTACAGCTATGAAAACGACCTGTTCCTCGTCAACACCGACCTGTGGGATTCCCTCTCCGCTGACACTCAGGCACTCATCACCGAGCTGGCTGTTGAGTCCTGCAACTGGGGCCGCGACATTGTCGAGGCTGAGCACGACAAGCTCATCCAGGACTTCATGGATATGGGTATCGAAGTTTCCGTTCTGACTCCCGAGCAGCTCTCCGTTTTCCAGGATGCCGTTTCTGGCCTCCGTCAGGAGCTCTACGCAAGCTATGACGCATCCGCTCTCGCAGCATTCAACATCGGCTAATTGAAAAATTCCGCCGGGGTTTGGCGTAACATCCATACCCCGGCCCTTTTTATTCTCAAAAGAGGAAAGGTTCAACCATGTTCAATAAAATCCTGGATTATATTGAAGAGGGTATTTGCGGTGTCTGTCTGACGATCATGACCGCTCTTACGTTTGTAAACGTTATTGCCCGTTATGTTTTCTCCGCTTCCCTCTCCTTCTCCGAAGAAATCACCACCTATCTTTTTGTTCTGCTCAGCCTGATGGGTGCCGCTATTGCCGCAAAGAGAGGCGCACACCTTGGATTCACCCTTCTTACCGAAAAGATCGGCGAAAAGGGCGCACGTATCCTTGGTATTTTATCCATGGCCATTTCCGCAGCATTCTCCGGCCTCATCTGCTATTATGGTTATTTTATGGCCTTCAAGCAGTTCACCAAGGGCCAGCTCACCGCCGGCACACAGTTGCCTGAATGGATCTTCGGTGCATTCGTTCCCATCGGAGCATTTTTCGTTACTGTCCGTTTCCTTCAGAATATGTTTAAGCTGATCCTTGGCAAGAACGTTCAGAAGGAAGACGTCCTGGCGGATGCCATCGCCGCTGCCGAAGCGGAAGGAGGGAAGAAAGCATGACCTCTGCTGTTCTGTTTATTACCTTTGCCGTGCTTCTGCTCATCGGTGCTCCGATTGCCACCTGCCTCGGCGTTTCCAGTGTGTGTGCCATGCTCGTCATGGGCGCAGGCCGTTCTCTCTCCATCGTGCTGGGTGTTGTTCCGCAGCTTGTCTCCGCAGCAACCAGCAAGACCGTTCTTCTGGCTATCCCCTTCTTCATCCTCGGCGGCAACATCATGGAAAAGTCCGGTATCTCCGGCAAGCTGATCCATCTCGCTGAGGCATGCGTTGGCCACCTGCGTGGTGGTGTGGCCATGGTCTGCGTTATCGTTGCCTGCTTCTTTGCCGCAATCTCCGGCTCCGGCCCGGCCACGGTCGCCGCTCTCGGCCTTATTCTGATTCCGGCCCTGATTAAGACCGGTTACGCCCCCGGTTTCTCCGCAGGTCTTATGGCCACGGCAGGCGCTATCGGTGTTATTATTCCCCCGTCCATCACCTTTGTTGTGTACGGCTCAATTTCCGATACTTCCATCGGTTCCCTGTTTCTGTCCGGTATCATCCCCGGCCTGTTGATGGGTGCCGCACTGGTCCTCATTACCCTGTGGCTCGGTCGCAAGAGTGACCTTAAGCGCCTGCCGCGCTGCTCCGGTAAGGAACGCTGGAGAGCCTTCCTGGATGCCTTCTGGGGTCTGCTGATGCCGGTCATTATCCTTGGTGGTATCTACGGTGGCATTTTCACCCCGACTGAAGCTGCAGCTGTCTCCGCAGTTTACGGTCTGTTTGTCGGTGTTGTCATCTACCGCACCATCAAGCTGAAAACCTTCGCACGCATTCTGATTGACTCTGCCTCCACTACTTCCACTGTCATGTACATTACGGCAGCCGCAACCCTGTTTGCCTATGTTCTGACCCGCGCCCGTATCGACGTTGCCATTTCCGACCTGCTCATTAACGTGGCCGGCGGCAATAAGATCATCTTCCTGATCATCGTAAATATCGTTCTCCTCATTGCCGGTTGCTTCCTCGATTCTACCTCCGCTCTGTATATTTTCACCCCGCTGTTCATCCCGGTCGCAAAGGCATTAGGCATCGATCTGATCCATTTCGGTACGATTATGATCGTTAATCTGGCCATCGGTCTGGTTACCCCGCCTGTCGGTGTAAACCTTTACGTAGCCTGCGGTATCGCCGAGATCGACCTGAAGAAGATCTCCGTTGCCGTTATTCCGCTGCTAGCAGCAGCTCTCGTCGTCCTTCTCTTCGTCACTTATGTTCCCGGCCTGTCTCTGGTCCTGCTGCACTGATTGCTGCAGACTCTGACGGTTAGTAATCATGATTTGTAAAAAATAATCAATCTAAGGAGAATACTGACATGAAAGTATTTATGATTGGCGCCGGCGATATCGCAAAATCCCACGCCAGAGCTGTTGAGAAGCTCGGCGGTGAAGTAATCGGCGCTTTCGACGTTAGCGAAAAGGGCCTGGCTTCCTTCTGCAAGGAATTCTACTGCGACGGAGTGACCTACGAACAGATTCCCTCCTATGTAGAGAAGGCTGACTACTGCGTCATCTCCACTCCCCCCACCAAGCGTCTCGACTACTGCGAGATGGTTCTTTCCCGCCATATCCCCCTGTACCTGGAAAAGCCCATTGCCACAACAATGGAAGACGCGGAAAAGATCGTTGCTATGGCTAAGCAGTATGACGCAAAGATCATTGTCGGCTTTGCTCACTACTATCGTCCCGCTTTCCAGAAGATGCTGGAAATGGTCAAGTCCGGTATGTTCGGCGATCCCATCAACGTTTTCAGCTACCGTGTCGGCCCCGGCTTTGGTTACGGCAAGAACAACACCCTGTACGGCAACTCCTGGCGTACTGACCCGAAGCTGGCATGCGGCATGACGGTTGAATCCGTTTCCCATGAGTACAACCTGCTGACCGCACTGGCCGGTGAGTTTGAGACCATCGCCTGCAATGTGAAGGGCACCATGGCCAACGTTCCCCAGTACGACACCAACTCCACCATGGTCATGCGCTATAAGAACGGTGCTATCGGTTCCATCATGACCAGCTGGTCCTCCGGTGCAGGCTCCAACATCAAGGGCTTTATCGGTACAGAAGGCAGCATTATTCTCAAGGGCCACAACATGTTTGAGTTCGATACCCTGACCTATAAGACTATCGACATGGACCACGAAGAGACCCTGAATTACTTCGATTCCTACGACCTGAACAAGGACGAGGTCATCTTCAATATCCACAAGTCCTTCCAGGACTGCCTGATCAACGACAAGCCCATCATCACCGGTCTTGCAGAAGGCCTTAAGGTCCTCAAGCTCAGTCTGAAGGCACTGGAGAGCTCCCGCGAACAGAAGACGGTAGTCCTCGGCGACTACTGGACCATGTAAGCCCTCCGCAACGCTTTATTGAATGGAGACAAACTTATGAACGAAGAAAAAATCGCTTATCTCAACGAGAAAGCAGCCCTGCTCCGTAAGACAGCTATTACCATGATCTACGAGGCAAAGTCCGGCCATCCCGGCGGATCCCTGTCTGCTGCCGATATCGTAGCTGCACTTTATTACGATGAAATGAAGATCGATCCCAAAAACCCCAAGTGGGAAGACCGTGACCGTTTCGTCCTCTCCAAGGGCCATGTCTGCCCCATCCAGTACTCCGCACTGGGCCTGCTGGGCTATTTCCCCGAAGATGTCCTGCATACGCTCCGTCAGGAAGGCTCCATCCTGCAGGGCCACCCCGACATGAAAAAGTGCCCGGGCATTGATATTTCTACCGGTTCCCTGGGTCAGGGCACCTCCTGCGCCATGGGCATGGCTCTCGCCGGCAAGCGCGACAAGAAGGATTACCGCGTGTTCTGCATGGTCGGCGACGGTGAAATCGACGAAGGCATCATCTGGGAAGCCATGATGTGCGCCTACAAGTATAAGCTGGATAACTTCGTCATCATCCTGGACAACAACGGCCTGCAGCTCGACGGCACCACCGACGATATCATGCCGCACATTGATATCTGCGCCAAGGCAGCTGCCTTCGGCTTTGATGTGTACGACATCGACGGCCACAACATGGGCGAGATCCTGGATACCTTTGCGGCCATCCGCGAAGCAAAGAACGGCAAGCCCAAGTTCATCAACGCCAGAACCATCAAGGGCAAGGGCGTGGATTATATGGAAAATCAGCTTGGCTGGCATGGTGCAGCTCCCAACGCAGAGCAGTACGCCAGCGCAATGGAACAGCTTGAGAGGGGGACACACTAATGGCTCTTGGTGATATGATCGCGACCCGCGACGGTTTCGGTGATGAGATCGTAGAAGTCGGTAAGGAACACAGCAATGTTTATGTCGTTGACGTCGATATCGGCAAGTCCTGCAAGACTGCAAAGTTCATGAAGGCTCTGCCCGAGCAGTATGTCAA
>JAZRWD010000187.1:0-5283 GCA_045599525.1 Candidatus Limivicinus sp.
CTGCCGCTTCCTTGACGAATTCCAGTCTGCCCTCGGGGCTTCCCAGGACATACTTGCCGGAGATATTCACCAGCTGGAACTCAAAGCGGTTCCCTGAACTCTCCAGCATATTGCGGAATGCCTCAGGTCCATATCGCTTGATATACTCGTCCGGGTCCTTTGCGCCACTAATCTGAAGTACCTTTACCTTGACATCCAGCTTCTCCAGAATGCCGATGGCCCGGTTGGAAGCCTTCAAACCCGCCCCGTCGTTATCGAAGGTCAGGACGACTTCCTTGGTGAAGCGGGAGAGCAGGCGTGCCTGTTCTTCGGTAAAGGCAGTACCCAGGGGTGCGACCGCAGAGTCGAAGCCGGCCTGATGCAGGCTGACCACGTCCACGTTACCCTCGCAGAGGATAATATAGCCGCACTTGCTCTTCTTTGCGAGATTGAGTGCGAACAGGTTCCGCCCCTTGTTGTACACCAGGGTGTCGGGACTGTTCATATATTTGGCGGACTTTTCGTCACCGCCAATAATGCGCCCGGAAAAGGCAACCACATTTCCCCGCACATCAATGACGGGGAACATCAGGCGGCTGCGGAAGGTGTCATAAAAGCCACCGGTTTTACCCTGTTTTACCAGGCCCGCCTGAAACAGCTCCTGATCCCGGTAGCCCTTACGGCGCATGGCGTCCGTCAGTGCGCTCCAGGAATCCGGCGCATATCCTATGCCAAAATTTTTCGCTGTTGTCGGGGAGATCTGGCGGTTGGCCATATATTCCCTGGCTGCTGCCCCTGCCGGGGTAGCCAGCTGCTCATAAAAGAACCTTGCCGCGTCACGGTTCAGCGCAAGCATACGTGCACGCCGCTTCGCCTCTTCGCCGTCATCCTCCGCAGGCAGTTCCATTCCTGCCCGCTTGGCGAGGAACTCCACAGCCTCCGGAAAGCTCAGGTTCTCCACATCCATGATAAAATTGATCACATGTCCGCCCTTGCCGCAGCCAAAGCAATGGTATGTCTGCCGGTCTACGGAAACGGAAAAGGAAGGTGTACGCTCATTGTGGAAGGGGCACAGGCCAAAGCGGTTTCCGCCGCTGTGCTTGTCCAGACGGACATACTCACCCACAACATCCGCAATGTCGTTACGCGCCTCCAGCTCCTGCAGAAAACTGTCGCTGAAACGCATACCCGCCGCCTTTCACTTAACCGCCCAGGCAAACGGGATGTACAGCTGGCCGAACTTTTCCATGGCATAGCTGTCTGTCATGCCGGAAATGTAATCGCAGACTGCACGCTCGCTGCCCTCGGCATCAATGATGGTACGGAAATCCTCCGGCAGCTTCTCGGGATGCAGGACATAATACCGGTACAGGCCCGAAAGGATGCCCTCCACCTTGCTCTCCTCGCTTTTGGCGATGGGGTTGGTGTAAATATCCGAGTACATAAAGCTGTGGAAAAAATCGAAGGTCTCCTGCATTTCGGGGGACATTTTCAGTGCTCCCCCGGCGCTGTTGGCCACCAGGTCCTGCAGCATGGAGTTGATGCGTTCGCTGTTTCTTGTGCCGCAGTTCTTTCGGATTTTCTCCGGAACCTGCTCTTCGGTCAGAATGCCGGCGCGGATGGAATCGTCCAGGTCGTGGTTAATATAGGCAATGCGGTCACACAGGCGCACGGCCACGGCTTCTGCCGTGTCGTCCGGTGCACCGTAGGTATGGTGAAGGATGCCCATGCGGGTCTCGTAGCAAAGGTTCAGGCCGCGGCCATCCCGCTCCAGCTTATCCACCACACGCAGGCTCTGCTCATAATGCTTGAAGCCGCCGGGATAGATTGCGTTGAGTGCCCGTTCTCCGGCATGGCCGAAGGGCGTGTGACCCAGATCATGGCCAAAGGCAATTGCCTCGGCCAGGTCTTCGTTCAGGTCCAGTGCGCGGGCGACCGTACGGGCCAGACGCGTCACCTCCAGGGTGTGAGTCAGGCGGGTACGGTAATGGTCTCCCTCCGGCTGGAGGAACACCTGTGTTTTATGCTTCAGGCGACGGAAAGATTTGGAGTGTGTGATGCGGTCCACATCCCGCTGAAAGCAGGTGCGGATGCTACATTCCTCCTCCGGCACGGCACGGCCGGCGGAATCGACCGCGCGGACCCCATAGGGGCTGATGAGCAGGCGTTCCAGCTCCTCGCGGTGTTCTCTTGGGCAGGGCATGAGACACACTCCTTTCTTTTCTGTCGTTCAGCGAACCATCGGTAGTCTTGGGAAGAACAAAAGGATCAGCACGATCCGGGGCTTAATAGGCAATGCCCCAGTAGATCATGTCCTTGGCGGGCTTGCCGCAGCAGGCGCAGACCTCACCCAGCTTTTCCTGAGCAAAGGGGATGCAGCGGGAGGACATACCGGCCTTTTCCTTCATTTCCAGCTCGCAGGCCAGGTCGCCGCACCACATGGTCTTGATGAAGCCGCCGTTTTCTTCCTGCAGCTTCTTGGCTTCGTCCACGGAGTAAGCAGCGTAGATATGGTCATCCATGTTCTTCTTGGCCTTTTCATACATACCCTTCTGGACCATATCCAGAACCTCGGGCATGCGGACGGTCAGCTCGTCGATAGCGATCTGGACCTTTTCCCCGTTGTCGCGGCGGACGGCCATGCAGACATTGTTCTCAATATCGCGGGGACCGATCTCCAGACGTACGGGAACGCCCTTCATTTCATACTGTGCGCACTTCCAGCCCATGGAGTTGTCGCTGGTGTCGATCTGCACGCGGATGCCAGCAGCCTTCAGGGCATCGTACAGCTCGGTAGCCTTCTCGATGACGCCGGGCTTGTGCTGTGCAACGGGAACCACGACCACCTGCACCGGAGCGATGCGCGGCGGGAGGACCAGGCCGTTATTGTCACCGTGGGTCATGATAATGCCGCCGATGATACGGGTGGACATACCCCAGGAGGTCTGGAACGCATACTTCAGCTTGTTGTCCTTGTCGGTGAAGGTGATGTCAAACTGACGGGCGAAGCCATCGCCGAAATAGTGGCTGGTGCCGGACTGCAGTGCCTTTTTATCGTGCATCATGCACTCAATGGTGTAGGTGTTGACCGCACCGGCGAACTTTTCCTTATCAGTCTTGTTGCCGCGGATAACCGGCATAGCCAGATAGTTTTCGCACAGGTCAGCGTAGACCTCAAGCTGCTGCAGGGTCTCTTTCCGTGCTTCTTCCTCGGTGGCATGCAGGGTGTGGCCCTCTTGCCAGAGGAACTCACGACCGCGCAGGAAGGGGCGGGTGGTCTTCTCCCAGCGGAGAACGGAGCACCACTGGTTATAGAGCATCGGCAGGTCACGCCAGGAATGCACCACATGGCTCCAGTGATCGCAGAACAGCGTCTCCGAGGTGGGACGGATGCACAGGCGCTCCGGCAGCTCTTCGCTGCCGCCGATGGTGACCCAGGCGCACTCGGGTGCGAAGCCCTCAACATGGTCCTTTTCCTTCTGCAGCAGGCTTTCGGGAATCAGCATGGGCATGGACACGTTGGTGTGCCCATCACGCTTGAACATGGCATCCAGTTCCTTCTGGATGTTTTCCCAGATGGCATAGCCATAGGGGCGCAGAATGAACAGGCCCTTAATGCCGGAATAATCCACCAGCTCTGCCTTCGTGCAAACATCGGTAAACCACTGCGCAAAATCAACCTCCATATCGGTGATCTGCTCTACCTTTTTATCCTTAGCCATTAATGATGACCCTCCGATAATAATGTAATTATAATGATAATCATTCGAAAGGGCTGCAGTATCTTACAGCCGAAAAAGGGTATAATATCCCTATTCTCACAAATAATCTATTGTATTATATGCTACCATCTTGATACTTGTCAACACCAAATTGTAAATTTTTTCTCCGAATCCCTTGACCGTTGTCGGTAAATTTACTATAATACAGTTAATTTCGCCCGTCCTGTGCCCTGCCCCGGCAGAAAAGCCGCCGCAGGAAGCCGCAACGGGCCCGGAAACCGGAGCATTTTCAACGGTTTGAGGTGATCTTTATTAACAAACAGGATTTTCTGGCTGAGCTCGGCAAACTGCTGACCTTCATGTACGATGAAGACCGGCAGACCGTTCTGGCCATGTATAGCCGCATCTTCGATGAGGTGTCGGATGAGCAGGCGCTCGTGCACCAGCTCATGTCCCCCACACGGCAGGCCGTTCTCATTGCACGCGCCTACAATGCCAAGGCAGGCCGCCTTGCGGTAGAGTCGGAACGCCGCGGCAAAACCAACAGCGCACAGGAAAAGCCGCGCTATATCGCCGTCATTGAAGACATTGAAGCCGAAGCCCTTGCACGGGAAGCCGCAGCAGGCCACCACCAGCTGTCCGGTCAGCGCTCTCTTTTTGAGCAGTATCCCGAAGACGAGGACGAAGCAGAAGAGCAGGAATCCGCATCGGCAACGGAGCCGGATTTCTACACTTCTCTTACCGATATTGCTTCTTCCATCCCCGTTCAGGAAACGGCTGTACCTGCCGTCCCCGTGAATGAGGAAGCCGAAGCCGCCGCGGCAGGCCTTTCCATTCTGGACTATCTGACGGAAAACGCCGCACAGATCCTTTCGGGTGATGCCGAGACCCCTGCGGTCAGTCAGCCGGATCAGGCTGCCGAAGATGCAGCTGTGCAGCCTGTCGAAGAGCAGGCGGAAGAACGCGAAGACGACTCCCTGCCTGAGGAAGCCAATGACTCTGCGGAAGAATCCGCCACTCCTCTGCAAAAGGAGACTGCCGCTGTCGCCTCCCTCCTCAACGAGATTGGCGATCAGCCCGAGGTCGGGAAGACTGTCCGGCAGCCGAAGGGCCGCCCCAAGCTGAAGGTCCGTACCCGCCCGGCGGATGACCCGTATGAAGAAGACGAATATGAGACCGACGTTACCCGTACAAAGCTTGTTCGGAAAACGAACGTGCCTCTGGCTGTTTTGTTTACCATCGTGGCCATTCCTGTCTGCCTGCTGCTGATTGGCCTGCTGCTGATCCCCACCCTGCTGTCGGCAGGCCTTGCGGCCATCTCCGTCTGCAGCGGCGCCATGCTGCTGTCCGCAGCCTTCAGCGGCTTCGCGGTATTTGCTGACATTCTGGTCGTGCTCGGTTGCTCCCTGGTGCTTCTGGCCGTCGGCCTTCTGCTCATCTGGATCTTTGTGTGGCTGATTGCCGCCGGTATGGTTGGCGTTGTCCAGGGTGCAGTGCAGCTGGGTAAGCGCTTCTGCACAAAGGAAAAGGAGGTCGCCCCATGAGTAAAATCTGGCGTGTCATTCTTCTGATCGTCCTGGTC
>JAZRWD010000188.1:0-3672 GCA_045599525.1 Candidatus Limivicinus sp.
ATCGTGGGCTGTGATGGATCATTCTCATGCTCTCCCGAATGGATACCCCAACAGAAGTAATACACCAGTAAGCCAATAATCAAACAGGCAACGACGACGAGGATCAGGCATCCCTGCCGAACGTCCGGGTCATCCCACTCACTTGACCGTCTATTATAATAGGTGTCGTCTGAATCATAGTACCCATTTCTCCGACCGGCACCTCTACGTTGTGAATGGGTATACCTGCTATTTGAGGAAGAATACGAACTGCCCCGTGAGCCGGAAGAGCGGTAAGAGCTGCCCGAGGAGTATGACCGCCCGGACGAATAACTATGAGAACTACCCGAGGAATAGGATGAACTGCTGCTTCTGGATGAATAAGAACTGTGGGAACTGCCAGAAGAGTAGGAACTGGAAGAACTGCTGTGGCTTGAACTGCTGCTGCCGGAACGTCCCATATACACCTCCATCGTTATGCGGAAAACGCATACTGTCAATCGTGTTTGACCATATCTTGAACGTTATTCAAACGGTATCCATAAACGTGCGTTCAATGTGGCTGAAAATAATAACCCCTGAAAAAGCAATCAGAACAGTAATCATACCGCTTAAAAGAATATAACCGGGCAATAATGTTCCGGAACCAAGAATAGCCCAGCGGAACACTTCAACAGGAGCGGTCACCGGATTCAAAAGAATCCATTTACGTAATGCGCCGGACAATGTGCTCAGTGGGTATACGACTGGGGTAGCATACATCCACAGAGACATACCGAAACCGACCAGTACAGACAGATCCCTATACTTCGTTGTCAGACTGGATACAATAATACCGCATCCCATTCCTAACACACCGAGCCAGAGCAGCACAAACGGCAAGAGCAACCAGCGGAAAAAATGAATGCGTAGAGAACCAATAGTAACGTAGTATAAAATAAGAACCAAAACCATGCTCATCTGTATGCCAAACCGTACCGCAGAGGAAAAAACATTCGAAATCGGGACGGTTAAGCGTGGGAAATAGACTTTTCCGAACAAACCGGCATTTCCCGTAAAGGTGCCTGCATTGTTAGTCAGACATGAACTGAAAAAGTTCCAGACAGCATTTCCGGACATATAGAACAGAAGCTGCGGAATTCCATCCGTTCCAAGCCGCGCGATATTGCCGAATAGAATGACATAGATGATCGATGTCATTAACGGATTGATGAACTGCCACAGTGGGCCGAGAATTGTCTGTTTATATTGTACGGTAAAATTCCGTTTGGTAAAAAGGAGAATCAGTTCTCTGTACCGCCATACCTCATCGAGTTTCAGGTCGAGAAGTTTGTGCTTTGCGGTAATATGTGTATGCAAAAGTTGTTTTTCCAATTTACAGGGTCCTTCCTGTGCTGAAAAGTGTTTCTACTGGAATAGTCTGTTTTATTATAAAAAATCCACTGCTATTTGTCAAACATGCCTGACAATATCCGTCTATCCAGACCGTTTTCTCCAGGGATAAGAACGCAATTCTTTACGGCCATTTCTTGATTTATCGCAGGATGAGTGATACTATAAATTTACTTATACGTGCGAAACGGCACCATAAATCAAACCACAGTGAGGTGTAAATAGAATGCTGTTTAAACATAAAGCGAATATTCCGGATACACTCCCGTCCGATGAGAAAAAAACCGAAAACGCTTCGGATTTACCGTTTGAGGAGAGTAATCCGATTCTTCCGATTACCGTGCCCGAGGATGATGAGCCGATAGCAGATGAAGATGCTTTTTTCCCGGATGACAGCACAGTCAGCCCCACAGTCATTTCGGAAGTAGAAACGCAGGACGATCCTCTGCCTGTACAGGAAAACCCTGTTTTCTCTGCTGAAACACCGGTTATTCCTACCCCGGCTGTCAGTGAGCCGGAGCTGATCGACAGAAAAAAACGTCTGAAGGGCTGGCGTAAGGCTGCGCGTCGTCAGGCAAAAGAGTATAACAAAGCCATGCGCCAGGCAAAGAGCAAAGACGAGAAAAAAGCGCTGAAACAGCAGCTCAAAACCGAAGTGAAAACCTGGAAACGCTCTCTTCGCGGAAAATCCAAAGAAGAAAAGCAGGACCAGCGAAAAGCTTACAAGGCTTTTAAGAAGCGCCGAAAAATGCTGCGCCGTTGGCTTCGAAATGTTCTGGTGCTCGCCGTTCTGGCGGCAGTGATCTGGTTCGGTCTTCCCTTCGGCAGCATGTTTGCCAACATGTATATTACCCAGCGGTACACCAACAAAGGCGACGCGGTAGAACGTGCCCGCGCAGCAGGCACAGCCCTTTCCAAAGAAATATGCGATGAGGGTTTTGTGCTGCTAAAGAACGAGGACAATGTCCTGCCTTTACCGGCAGGGGCAAAAGTCAGCGTTTTTGGTGATGATGCTTATCGCTTCGTCTACGGCGGCTCCGGTTCCGCAGGCGCAGATCAGAGCGGGGCGACGTCCCTCTTTGACGCAATGGAGCAATACGGCATTGTTTACAACCCGGAGGTCAATGAGGCCTATACCGGCGGCAGCAACCCGGAAGGGGCCGATACGAGCATTAAGGCCATGCTCCTGAATTACTTTACCGGGAAAAGCGGAGACAAAGACGACTGGACAATGCTCAGCGACGAGCTGATCCGCTCTGCTGTCCGATTCTCCGATACCGCAATTATTGTGCTTTCCAGCCAGGAAGTGGAAGGCAGCGAAATTGCACGGGAAAAGCTTCAGCCGATGAAGGGCGGCAGTAATCGAGCCCTGATGATCCAGAAGGTTCTGGACGCTTTTGACCATGTTATCTTTATCGTCAACAGTGGTAACTGTATGGAGCTGGGCTTTATGAGCAACTTCCCCAGTGCAGATGCCGCCCTTTGGGTAGGCTCCCCCGGCAGCGAAGGCTGCGGGGAAATCATGCGCGTGCTGCTCGGCGAGGTCAACCCCTCCGGCCACACGGTTGACACATGGCCTGTCAGCATTGAAAAAGAGCCCGCTTACATCACTTACGGGGATAACAGCTACACCAACGTAAAGGGGCTGCATGTTTTCGAATATAACGAAAGCATTTATACCGGTTACCGTTATTACGAAACATGGTTTGCCAATAACGAGACCGCATATTGGAACAATGTTGTTTACCCGTTTGGCTACGGTCTGAGCTATACCAGCTTTGAGCAGCAGCTCGTTAAGGTCGACCATAATGAAACGACGGTCACCGCACGTGTGAAGGTTACCAACACCGGTGACGTCCCCGGTAAGGATGCTGTTGAGCTCTACTTTGCAGCTCCCTGGAATGCGCAGAGCGGTCTGGAAAAATCCGTTATTGAGTTGGCCGCTTTTGATAAATCCGAAATGCTGCAGCCGGGTGAAAGCCAGGTTCTCCTGTTGAACTTCGATCTGCGGGACATGAGCAGCTACAGCACCGCCGAACAGTGCTATCTGCTGGAAGCCGGTGAATACCGCATTGTCATCGGAAGCGATGTGCATGATGCGGCCACCTCTTCGCATTACGAATCTATTATTATCCCTGCAGATATTCGTTATACTACCGACGACACGACCGGTGTCCAGATTCGTAACCTGTTCGACTTTGCCTCCGGAGACACAGAAAATGTTCTCTACATGTCACGGGCCAACAAAGATGGCAGTTTCCCGATAGCACGTGAGAAATACACTGCCTCAGATGCCTTTAA
>JAZRWD010000189.1:0-22298 GCA_045599525.1 Candidatus Limivicinus sp.
AAAGACAATGCTTGAGGTACAGAACCTCACGAAATACTTCTCTACCCCCGGCGGCCAGCTCCATGCGGTAGATGGCGTCAGTTTCTCCATTGAAGAAGGAAAGACACTGGGCATTGTCGGCGAATCCGGCTGCGGCAAGTCCACTACCGGTCGATGCATCCTGAAACTCATCGAGCCGACCTCCGGCAAGATCATTTTTGACGGGGAAGACATCAGCAGCTATTCCCGCCGGAAGATGCGTCCCATGCGCCAGAAAATGCAGATGGTCTTCCAGGACCCGTTCTCTTCCCTGGATCCCCGCCAGACGGTCAGCCAGCTGATCTCTGAGCCGATTATCGAGCACCGTCTGCTGCATTCCCGCGCGGAAATCGAAAAGCGGACACTGGAACTGATGGACACCGTCGGCCTGGCAGAACGTTATGTGAATACCTATCCTCACGAGCTGGACGGCGGCCGCCGTCAGCGTATCGGTATTGCCCGTGCCCTTGCGGTGAACCCGAAACTCATCGTCTGCGACGAGCCGGTTTCCGCTCTGGATGTTTCCATCCAGGCGCAGATCCTGAACCTGCTGAAGCAGCTGCAGAAGGACATGGGGCTGACTTATATCTTCATTACCCATGACCTTTCCGTCGTCAAATACTTCTCCGATGATATTGCCGTAATGTATCTTGGCCAAATGGTAGAGAAGGCACCCAGCGATGACCTGTTCAAAAACCCGATGCATCCTTATACCAAGGCTCTGCTTTCGGCAATTCCGCTGCCGATCGTGGGTAAAGAAAAGCCCCAGCGCCAGCTGATCAAGGGCGAGATCACTTCTCCGGTAAATCTGCCTGACGAGTGTCGTTTCGGCAAGCGCTGCGATTTTACAACAGATGTCTGTCGGAAATGCAACCCGCAGCTCCGGGAAATCGAACCGAATCATTTTGTTGCCTGCGCCCGCTGCGGCGAGGTATAAGGAGAAAAAATGCCAAAAGTATATGCACACAGAGGCTATAGCGGCCGCTTCCCGGAAAATACCATGCTTGCCTTCCGTGAGGCGGCAAAGACCGGCGCAGATGGTATTGAACTGGACGTTCAGCTGACCAAGGACGGCCAGCTGGTCGTCATCCATGATGAGACCATCGACCGCACTACTGACGGAGTTGGTTTTGTCCGTGATTACACACTGGAGGAGCTGCGCAAATTCAACGCAGCTGCCCGCTGGGAAGGAAAATACGGTTTCGAGCCGATTCCGACCTTCGATGAGTACTGTGCCTGGGCGGCCGGCGAAAAGCTGATCACCAACATTGAAATCAAGACCGGTGTTTACTACTACGAAAACATCGAGGAAAAGACGCTGGAGATGGTGAAAAAGTACGGGCTGAGTGACCGCGTGATCTTCTCGTCCTTTAACCACATGTCCATTGTGACGCTGCGCAAGCTGGCACCGGAGATCCCCTGCGGCGCTCTGGTGGAGCATGAGGGGCTCGGCAATCCCGGCTTCTACTGTGAGAAGTACGATTTCCAGGCCTTCCACCCGGGCTGGGCATGCTTCCCGGAGGAAGATCTCCGCAGCTGCAAGGAACACGGCATTCAGATCAATGTATGGACCGTAAATGACATGACCCAGCTGGAAAAGCTGGTTGACTGGGGTGTTGACGGCCTCATCACAAACTTCCCGCCCGTATGCCTGGCCTACGTGAAGGCAAGAGGATAAGGGAAGGCCGCTCCTGACCGACTAAGGTACGGCAGAAAACGGAATCATACAAAACTCCCCCGGAACGGGCCGAAAGGTCGCGGTTCCGGGGGAGTATCTGTTATATTCAAATGTTGCTGTGCAAAGCCGCAGCTGCAGGACGGAAAATGAAGGCAAAAGCCGGAAATCTGTTGTTTTCGGCCAGCCGGAATTACAGCAGATAAATGGAGTCGTCGTTCTCAATCCAGTCACTGACAGGAATGGTGCGGTATTCGTTTTCAGTGGTGCGGATGACGACACGGTCAATACCGGAGTTGATCACCTGACGCTTGCACATGGAGCAGCACATCGCATCAGTGAGAAGTTCGCCGGTGGCGGCATCACGGCCGACCAGATATAAGGTAGCACCCAGCATGTCACGGCGGGAGGCAGATATTATGGCATTGGCCTCAGCATGGACACTGCGGCAAAGCTCATATCGTTCACCGGAAGGGATCTTCAGCGTTTCCCGCGCGCAGACGCCCAGGTCGGTGCAGTTGCGGCGGCCACGGGGGGCCCCGTTATAGCCGGTGGAGATGATCTCATCATTACGGACGATAATGGCGCCGTATTTTCTTCGGAGACAGGTGGAACGGTCCAGCACGGAGTCGGCAATATTCAGATAGTAATTCTGTTTGTTGGTACGGGCGGCCATAGCAATGTCCTCCTTGGTTTTTTCTCAACTATACTCTACTCGGAACGCTCCGTCAACAGAAGGGTGGCAATTTTCCCGGTGCTGTGGTACAATACCAGAGCATAGAAACAGGGGAAAAAAGAAGAAAAACAGGGACAATTACAGATGAAAAACACAGAAATAAACGGGAAGGTGCCTCAGACAGGACACGGCCGGCAGGATACAAACGGCACTGAGCGCCGCAACTATGAGCGGGAGCTGGAAAGAATCATTATCGAAAACGAGGGAAAGAGACCGACTGTGCTTCTGCACAGCTGCTGCGGGCCCTGTTCTTCTTCGGTGATGGAGTTCCTGGTGCAGTATTTTGACCTGACCCTGCTTTGGTACAACCCGAACCTGTATCCGCAGGAGGAATTTGACCGGCGTCTGGATGCACAGCTGGAGCTCATCACAAAAATGGGTCTTGCGGATAAAGTTAAGGTGCTGGTGCTGCCCCGGCAGGAGGAGGACTATTACAGCCGCATCGGCGGGCTGGAAAACGAGCGGGAGGGCGGAAGCCGCTGTGCAGTCTGTTTTCGCGTGCGCCTGGAGACTGCGGCACGCATCACCGCAGAAAAGGGCTTTGACTTTTTCTGCTCCACGTTGACACTGTCACGCCATAAAAACGCGGTGCTCATCAACGCCATCGGGGAAGAACTGGCCGAGAAGACCGGCACAAGGTGGCTCCCATCGGAATTTAAAAAGAAGGGCCGTGAGCTGCGTTCCACACAGCTCTGTGCCGAAAATGGCATTTACCGCCAGAACTATTGCGGCTGCGAATTCTCAATGCGCCGTGAATGAAAAAAGAAACACGCAGAGAATTGCCAAAGAGCAAAGAAATTAGTTGACAGCATGCTGTTGTTTAGGGTATAATCCGTAAACGTTGGTATGTCTGTTACCAATTTGAAAACTGTCATGATCGGTTGCTTACCGGTCAGCAAACAGTCAACTACTTTGGGCTTAACCGCCTGATGTTGAGTATTATTCCTGAAAGGAGTGCATTGGAATGTTCCGTACTTACCAGCCGAAGAAGAGACAGCGCAAAAAAGAACACGGTTTCCGTAAGAGAATGGCAACCGCAAACGGCCGCAAGGTTCTTGCCCGCCGCAGAGCAAAAGGCAGAGCAAAGCTCACCGCCTGATGCACCACCGAAGCACCTTATGGACAGGTTTTAACGTATAGTGTTACCAGGGCGGAGCAATCCGCCCTTTAGGTGTTTACGGAGATATTTTGATGGAGGCAAGCTCGTGGATCCGCGCTTCACACTGAAAAAAAACAGCGATTTCCGCCGCCTTTACCACAAAGGAAAGAGTGCGGTGAATGGCTACATGGTGCTGTATTGCCGCAAGAACAATCTGGGCAGGAGCCGCATAGGGTATACGGTATCCGCAAAGCTTGGCGGCGCGGTTGTCCGTAACCGGGTGCGCCGCCGCTACAGAGAGATCTACCGCCTCAACAGTTCTCAGCTGCAGTCGGGGTACGATCTTATTCTGGTGGCCAGAACACGCAGCGTTGGCGCAAAATACAGTAAGATGAACAACGCCTTCCTGAAGGCTTGTCATGAGCTTAAGCTTTGTCGCGTGGAGGCGCAGCCGGAAGAATGAAAAGGCTGATGCTCGCCATGATTCGATTCTATCAGAAAAATATCTCACCTAACCGTCCACCGTGCTGTAGGTTCATCCCCACGTGCTCACAGTACGCAGTGGAAGCCATCGAAAAATACGGCGCCCTAAAGGGCGGATGGCTGACTTTCCTGCGCCTGATGAGATGTCATCCCTTTCACCGAAAGGGCTACAAGGTCTATGACCCCGTTCCGTGACCTCCGGGGGCATTGCACAAATTCATAAACCGATAAGGAGTTCCTATGTGGGCAACAATCACTAAGCCCTTTGCCTGGCTGATGGTTCAGTTCTACAAGATGACAGGAAACTACGGCGTCGCCATTATTTTCTTTGGCCTGCTGGTTAACCTGATCCTGACCCCGTTCCAGGCGAAGAGCAAAAAGGGCATGATGCGCGTATCCCGCCTTCAGCCCCGCATTCAGGAAATCCAGAGACGCCACGAGGGTAACCCCCAGAAGCTGCAGCAGGAAATGCAGGCCCTCTACAAAGAAGAAGGCGCTAGCCCGATGGGTGGCTGCCTGTGGTCTCTGATTCCGTTCCCCATCCTCATTGCACTGTATTCCGTCATTCGCCAGCCGTTGACCCGTATGCTTTACATTGCAGCGGATAAAGTTGCGGAGATTCAGACCTTCTGCGAGAGCCTGGGCTTTGCTGCCCCGGTGTCCTCCCGCGCTACCGCCTATGCGGAAATCAACCTGGCAGATTTCATCCATCAGCACTTCGCAGAAGTCAGCGCAAAGTTTAGCGATGTTTCCGGATTAATTGACCTGGACTTCAGCTTCCTGGGCATGAACCTGGGTGATACGCCGAACTGGCAGCTTCTGTGGTCCGGAAAGCTGACATGGGCTGCCCTCGGGCTTTTCCTGATCCCCTTTGTTTCTGCCGGCCTTTCCTGGGCTTCCATGAAGATCAGCCAGCAGACCAACCCCCAGACCGATCCGGCGCAGGCTGCTTCTATGGCCAGCATGAACCTGATGATGCCGTTAATGAGCGTGTGGATCTGCTTCATTATGCCTGGTGCTATGGGCATTTACTGGATTGCCAACAGCATTTTCGGTATGGCCCGTGACTATATCATGACAAAGGTCTACACCAAGCAGCTCGACCAGGAAGATGCAGAGCGTATCGCTGCCCGCAGCGAACGCGAGAAGGAACTGGAAGCCAAGCGTCTTGAGACAGAGCGCCTTCGTGCCGAAGGTAAGACAGAGAAGAACACCAATACCAGCAAGAAAAAGATTCAGGCCAACGAGAAGCAGAAGATCGTCGAGCGCGAGGCCGCCCTGGATAAGGCTGACCGTGCTGCCCGCCGTGAACGTCTGGGCATCAAGGAAAACGAAGTGCCCGCTTCCCAGGTCGGTAACCGACGCTTTGCCCGCGGCCGTGCCTATGTGGCAGACCGTTTCAGCAACCCGGAAACAGCTGCAGAGGCAACTGCCATCGCAGCGGCTCTGTCGGAAGATCAGCCCTCAATCGCTGAGGCTGCCGACGAAGTGACCGAAAGTGTTGTCGAATCTGTCGAGCTGGCTGCTGAAAAAAGTACCGAAGCTCCGGCAGAGGAATAATCTCCGGAACAGATCGGTAAAAACAGAAAGGTATTCAGAATGCTTAAATCAATTGAGAAAACCGGGCGCAACGAAGCTGCTGCTATCGAAGCGGCTTTGGAAGAACTGGGCCTTGACCGTGACGAGGTTTCGGTTGAGATCCTGACCCGCGCAAAGTCCGGCTTCCTGGGTATCGGCGCCGTTTCGGCGAAAGTCCGCGTCTCCTATGAGGCACCGGATGAGCCTGCAGCACCGGCAGCTCCCGCTGTTGAGGAGAAGCCAGTTGTGAAGACCGCCGCACCCGTAAAGAATCCGGTACAGGAAAAAAAGCCCGTACAGGAGAAAAAGCCGGCCCCTGCACCTAAGGCAGAAAAGGCTCCCAAGGTTGCCGCTCCTGCACCGAAGGCAGAGCAGGCCCCAATCGTATCCACTCCTGCTCCTCAGGCTGAGTCTGCAGCACCGGCTGCGGTGAACAGCGATGAACCGGAGGAATATCAGGCAATCCGCTCTTTCCTGGAGGGCCTTCTGCAGAGAATGAACGTGAAGGCAGACATTGTCATCACTCCCCGTGAGAATGGTGTGAATGTCAATCTGACCGGTAACGCAATGGGCGCAATCATTGGCCGTCGTGGTGAGACCCTGGATGCGATTCAGCATCTGACCAACTATGTGGTAAACAAAGGTGCGGACAAACACCTTCACATCAGTGTGGATGCAGAAGCTTATCGCAGCAAACGCGAAGAATCTCTCACCAAGCTGGCGGAAAAAATGGCCGAAAAAGCGATTAAGTATAAGCGCAGCATGGCACTGGAGCCCATGAATTCTTATGAACGCCACGTGATTCACACTGCACTGCAGAATTACGAGGGCGTAACCACGAGCTCTACCGGCGTAGAACCGAACCGCCGTGTGGTTGTCTCTTACGTACGTCCTGAGCCCCAGAAGCCGAAGAGCCGCGAGTGGGCATGATGTAAAAAGAACTGCTGCCGACCCTGCATAGATCTTAGCCGGCGGTGGAATAATATTTATCTTTTCAAAATCTGGAGGATAATTTCCATGTTTGAACAAGTACAGAAAATTCTGTCGGAACAGTTTGAAGTGAGTCCCGATACCATCACCATGAGCACCAGCGTGGTCGACGACCTTGGTGCTGATTCTCTGGACGTCGTAGAGCTCATCATGGCTCTTGAGGACGAATACGGTGTCACGATTTCCGACGATGAGGCCGCACAGCTCGTCACCGTCAGCAAAATTGTTGAATATCTGGAAAGACTCGGATAAGAGATGAAAAAGGACAGCCGCTCCGGCAAAACCGGGGCGGTTGTTTTTTGCAAATTTTTGAATTTTTCTCAATGCGTTTCACGGAGACGAAGAATATGGTATACTATAGAGAAACGACGTGAGCGCCCGGGGGGATTCTGCGTTTTTCCCGTTTGGCAGACAGAATCGGACCGGATGTGACAGAGATCGGAGGAAAAGCTATATGCTTCAGTGGCAGCATCTGTTTTCCAATAGTATTTTGAACAGAGGCAGAGAGTATTACCGGTGCGGGAGAGTTCGGGAACTGGAAAAAATCGACTCTACCTGGTTTGCAGAGGTCCGAGGTACCCGACGCTACCACGTGATTATCACCCTGAGGGACAGTTCCGTGGCCCATATGGAGTGTAGTTGTCCGGCGGCCGAAGAAAGCCCCCGCTGCAAGCACATGGCCGCGACACTCTATGCGATTCAAAATCAGGAGCTTCCGCTTTCTAATCTGCGTCAGAAGTCTGTGGCAGAGGAAAAGGCAACAGTAGCCAGAAAAAAGGCGAACCCCTTTTATACACCGGCTGAGGGAGAATACCGTTTCTTTGATCTGAACAGACTCATGCAGAATTTTGAAATCTACGAGGACACTGTGCAGAAGGCCCGCCGGCTGCTGGCAGAAGGGGTAACGGGGCTGAGAATACAGACGGGCTATTCGGCTGCAGCACGTAACTATGGAAGCCGTGGTATGGCCTGCACAGCTACCGTGCGGCTGAAGGCAATGTCGGAGTTTTCGGAGACCTGCATGATCTTTGATAACCGGACGATCGTGTACACTTCCTGCCCTTATCCCCGCTGCAAGGCATATTACACCGGCTACATCGCCAACGCCGGACGGCGTGAGCTTTGTGAGCATACTACGGCCCTGCTTCTGCTGGCAGATGAATACCTGAAGAATCATGAGGACGGCGATACGACAGATTATGAGGCGCAGCAGATGCTCACTGCTTTTCGCCGCAAACGTCAGAACCTGGCTGTCGTGACCGAGAGCTCCGATGAAGAGAATCCGGACGTTGAGACTGTACCGGCTCGCCGGGTGGAGCTGGAGCCGCGGCTTTTACGGCAGTATGACGGGCTGACGCTGTCGTTCCGTGCGGGGGTGGGAAAGCCGTATGTCGTCCGCGGACTGACGGAGTTTGTCAACGCGGTGGAGAACCGGGAGCAGCTCGTACTGGGGAAGCTGTGTACGCTTGATTTCTCCAATGATATGCTTTCCGATTCGGCAGGGGAGTACTATAAGCTGATTCGCGGCATTGTCCGTGATGTACAGTTCCGCAGTGAATATAACGGGGAAAGCAGTGTCGTGAAGGGAGAGATCCTGCTGTATGGCAGCACACTGGACCGTTTTTATCAACTGACGGAAGGCCGCACAGTAAGCTTTCAGAATAAATGTAATCCCGGTCACACCGTGGAGACCAGACTGCGTGTCTGTGAAGGAAAGCCGGAAATCCGGCTGCAGATCAGCCAGGACATCGATACGAAAGGCGTTTTCCACGGTATTGTTCTCGAGGCAGAGATTCCCGAACTGTATGACGGTGCCAGTCATAAATATTTCCTGGACGATGGCGCACTGATGCGGGTGGATGCGCAGCATCTGGACGGGCTGGAGGACCTTCAGCAGATGTTTCGCCGAAACACCCGTGTGCGTATCGGGCGGAATAATCTGACGGAGTTTTACCACAATGTCCTCCCGGCGATTCGGGAATATGCAACAGTGCTGGAGCCGGATGCGGATATGATCGACCCCTATCTGCCCCCGGAGGTCCTGTTCCGCTTCAAACTGGACGCCGAAAACGGTCGGCCTATGTGCTGCGCAGAAGCGGTATATGGGGAGAAGACATATAATCTTACCGAATGGCTTCAGACCGGGCACCGTCAGGACCGAAGCCGGGATTCCATGCGCGAAACAGCCGTAGTGGAGGCTGTCCGCAATTATTTCCCACAGGAGGATCTGCAGAACGGTGAGTTTACGGCAGCAGACAGCGAGGACGCAATGTACCGGGTGATCACCGAAGGCGTGGATGCTTTGCGCCGCTACGGTGAGGTATACTGCACTTCCCGCTTCCAGTCGCTGTCCGTGAGACGGAAGGTAAGCATCAAGGTCGGCGTTTCCGTGGACAGTGATATTATGAACCTGTCGGTCAGCAGCGAGCTTTCCAATCAGGAGCTTGCGGAGCTTTTGCAGAGTTACCGGGCGAAGAAAAAGTATCATCGCCTGACAAACGGAGAGTTCATTGCGCTGGATGACAGTGTGGCCGAGCTGGATGCCATCATGCGTGAGATGCATGTGTCCCTGAAGGAATTTGTAAGCGGCAAGACAGAGATACCGGCCTATCGGGCTCTGTATCTGGATAAAATGCTTGAGCAGATCTCCGATGTCTACCTGACCCGTGACAGGACCTATCGAAACCTGATCCGTGACTTCAAAACGGTCAGCGAGTCGGATTTTGAGGTTCCGGAATCTTTGCAGGATGTCCTGCGTCCTTACCAGCGCTACGGATATAAGTGGCTGCGTACGCTTTCCGCAGCAGGCTTCGGCGGAATTCTGGCAGACGACATGGGCCTCGGGAAAACACTTCAACTAATTACCGTCCTCCTTGCGGAAAAGGAGGAGGGAGTGGTCGGAACCTCACTGATCGTATGCCCGGCGTCCCTGGTGTATAACTGGATGGCAGAGCTGCAGCGTTTTGCGCCGGAACTGTCTGTGGGTGTTGTGGCAGGAACCAGGGCGGAGCGGCGGGAGCTGCTGGAACACTACGCACGCTACGATGTGCTGGTGACCTCCTACGACCTCTTAAAGCGGGACTGTACCGATTACGAGGGCAAGATGTTCCTGTATCTGGCTATCGACGAGGCGCAGTACATCAAAAACCATTCTACCGGAGCCTCGAAAACCGTTCGTGTGCTGCGTAGCCGCCATCGTGTGGCGATGACCGGCACCCCTATTGAAAACCGGCTCAGTGAACTGTGGAGTATTTTCGACTTCCTGATGCCCGGGTTCCTCTATGCATACGAGGAATTCCGCGCGGAGCTGGAGACACCGATCACCAAGAAAAAGGACGAGCTGGCCTCTGAGCGGCTGCGCCGTATGGTTCGCCCGTTTATTCTGCGCAGACTGAAAGAGGACGTGCTTAAGGATCTGCCCGAAAAAATCGAAGAGGCCCGGTATGTCCGTTTTGATGAAGCACAGCAGCAACTCTATGATGCTCAGGTGGCACATATGCGGGACATGCTGGAAAACAAGACAGAAAAAGACTTCAATACGAGCAAGATTCAGATTTTAGCTGAGCTGACCAAGATTCGCGAGATCTGCTGCGATCCCACATTGCTGTTTGAGAACTATTCCGGCGGCTCGGCAAAAAGAGAGGCCTGCCTCGACCTCGTTCGCACCGCGATAGAAGGCGGTCACCGCCTGCTGGTCTTTTCTCAGTTTACTTCCATGCTGGCACTGCTGGAGGAAAGCCTGCGTGGCGAAGGAATTTCGTATTTCATTATCACCGGGGCGACACCGAAGAAAGAACGTCTTGCGCTGGTGAACCGTTTTAATGAAGGGGCAGTTCCTGTATTCCTGATTTCCCTGAAGGCAGGTGGTACAGGGCTGAATCTGACCGGGGCGGATATGGTGGTGCATTATGACCCGTGGTGGAATGTTGCTGCGCAGAATCAGGCAACAGACCGTGCTCACCGCATCGGTCAGACAAAGGTGGTTACGGTGTATCAGCTGCTGGTCCAGAATTCGGTGGAGGAAAACATCCGAAAAATGCAGGAGGCCAAGAAAAACCTGGCCGAAGAGGTACTCAGCGGTGAGGGCGCATCGTTCAGCTCATTGACCCGTGAGGAATTGCTGGAACTGTTGGGGTGAACCGTGCAAAACGATCGGAAAACCGAATGATCCGGAAAAAAGCCACGAAAAATACGGGAAATGCAGGAAAACGGAACGAAAAATGGCCGCTGGTGTAAAATTCTTTACTTATAATGATGAATGTGATAGAATAAGCCCAACTATAGCTGCGGTTTTCGCAGAATAGCAAGACTAAAACAGAAAGAGTGAACATTATGAAACAGTTCGGACGTATTCTGGCAGCCGGTCTCGCACTCGTAATGCTGTTCGCCCTGGCGGCATGCGGCGGCGGGAGCGACTCTACCCTGACCAGCGCTCAGGCAGGTCTTTATATTGAAACTGCAGCAAGCGGAACGCAGTCAGTCGTTACCCTGTACGGTAGCTCTGCGGACTCCTACTCTGTGGATAAAAATGGCAATATTGTCGACAGCAATAACAAAGTTTATGTAAAGGCAGACAATACCCTGGCCTTTAACCGTATCCGCCAGCTGGTTACCGAAGGCGGCGACACGGCAACCTTCGAACTCTGGTACAATATCATTGTTCCGGCCACCGCTGAGCGTGATGCCACAGTAGAAGCACAGGAGACCAAATTTACCCTTCCTGTCACCATTGAGCCGTTCGATGCAACCTGCCAGGTCCTGACAGCAACCATCGATGATCCTACCGTGATTCAGTTCGACGAGGAAAACAATAATATCCCTTCCTACGGCAGCATCTCCATTGATGAATACGGGCGTCAGACGATCGTCGTTTCTTCTAACGGCGTCGGTTCTACGACCATCGGTCTGAAGGCCTCAAAGGTCGGCACCACCAATATCCGTGTGGCCACTCTGGACGGCAGCGTCAGCATCTGGCTGGCAGCCAAGGTTGAGCTGAATGCCCCGAAGGCTACGGCTCCCAAGGTGGTTGTAAACGAAGACGGCAGCACCACTACGACCAACAACGATGGCACCACCGTGACAACGGCTACCAACAACGACGGCACCACTACCACCACTACAACGAACACCGACGGCTCAACCACCACTACGACCCAGGTCGTTGAAGGCGACACAAGCCGTGTTGTCTCGGATGCCGAAGCAGGTTTTACCGCCTTCCAGAATAACCAGACCAAGTATATCACCGCAGTAAGCGGCCTGAATATGCGCTCCGGCCCCGGCTCTGCCTATGCAAAGATCGAAGGTATCGGCTATGGTACCGCTGTTATTGCTATGGGCACTGCTTCAAACGGTTGGGTAAAGGTCTCAGCAAACGGTGTTGTGGGCTATGTCAGCGCAAATTATCTTTCTGACACGAACCCGGTAGATACGACCACAGCCACAGAAGCACAGGCGCCCGCAGGCAACGGCGGTGAATATATCATCTATGAACCGGTTCAGGTTCCTGTCAGCAGTGAACAGAGCGGTGCAACAGTTATTATTAACTGAATTATGGCAAAGCTAGGTTTTATCGGCACCGGAAATATGGGTGGAGCTCTCATCCGGGCAGCCGCAAAAAATACAGAGAACTCCTTGATTTTGGCTAACCGCCATCCCCAAAAAGCGGAAGCGCTGCTGGCTGAGTTGACGGCGCCGGGACAGGTGACGGATAATGTCGGCGCAGCCCAACAGGCAGATTATCTGTTTCTGGGCGTGAAGCCGCAGATGTTTCCCGATATGACAGAAAGCATCCGCGAGGTGCTTGCCGCACGAACGGACCGGGTGATTCTGGTGACGATGGCCGCCGGCCTCTCTCTGCAGAAGCTGATGGACCTTCTAGGGAGAAAATATCCGGCTATCCGTATTATGCCTAACACACCGGCTTCTATCGGCGAGGGGATGATCCTGTATACCTGCACGCCTGATGTGACAGAAGAGGAAGAACAGACCTTCCTGTCTGCACTGCGCTGCGCAGGTCGGTTTTCCCGTTTGGAGGAAAAGCAGATCGATGCGGGTTCGGCAGTGTCCGGCTGTGGCCCGGCGTTTGTGGACCTCTTCATTGAGGCATTGGCTGACGGCGGTGTGGCCTGTGGCCTTCCCCGCAAACAGGCGCTGGAGTTTGCTGCACAGATGGTAGCGGGCTCTGCGAAGCTGGTCCTGGAGAGTGGAAAACACCCGGCTGAGCTGAAAGATGCAGTCTGTTCCCCTGGCGGCACGACGATTCAGGGCGTGCGCAAGCTGGAAGAGAACGGATTCCGCGGTGCGGTAATGGATGCCGTGATTGCGGCCTACGAAAAGAATTTTAATCTCTGAGAAGACGGAGCCATGTGTTCCGGATAAAGAAAAAACCTGACCGGCCAGCTAAAAGCTGCCGGTCAGGTTTTTTCTAATAATTCAGTTGGTAAAACTTCGGAATGGCGTAAAGAAAAACCCGACCTCCAAAGAAAAGGAAGTCGGGTGCAAAGCAGGATAATAAAGATGTGCCGGCCGGAAAAGCAGCCTTTCGGAGATCAGAACAGCACAACCGTCGCAATACCGAAGAAGACGAGCAGGGATAACGCGTCGACGATCGTGGTGATGAACGGGGAAGCCATTACGGCAGGGCCAAAGCCCAGCTTCTTGGCGACCATCGGCAGGGTGCAGCCGACGATTTTGGCAACCAGGATGGTGGCAAACATCGTCAGGCAGACCACGAGGGCAACGCTGAACGTAATCCCTTCTGTACCCAACAGGAGCTTGTCGACGAGCATGATTTTGATAAAGCAGACGACAGACAACGCGAGGCCGCAGAGAACGGCTGTGCGGATTTCCTTCCAGATGACGACCAACAGGTCGCTGAATTCAAGCTCGCCCAGGGAAATCGCACGGATAATGGTGACAGATGCCTGGGAACCGGAGTTACCGCCCGTATCCATCAGCATGGGGATAAAAGCAGTGAGAACGACCTGCGCGGCAAGAGCTTCTTCGAAACCGGTGATGATCATACCGGTAAACGTGGCGGAGACCATGAGAAGCATCAGCCAGGGAATACGGTGAAGGAAAATTTCCCAGACGCTGGAACGGAGATAAGTTTTATCGGTAGGAACGATAGCGGCCATCTTTTCGATGTCTTCCGTGACCTCTTCTTCCATAACGTCCATAGCGTCGTCAAAGGTGACGATACCAACCATGAGGCCGCCGTTATCGACAACCGGGAGTGCCAGGAAGTTGTACTTGGAGAGCATTTTAGCCACTTCTTCCTGGTCCGTCAGCGTGCTGACAGTAATGACGTTGGGGTCCATAATGTCTTCCATCGTCTTCTCTTCATCATCAATGAGGAGAAGGTCCTTTACCGTGACCAGACCTAAAAGACGGCGGTCCTTGGTTACGTAGCAGGTATAGATGGTTTCTTTGTCAACGCCGGTGCGGCGGATGCGGGTAAACGCCTCCTCCACGGTCATGTTGGGGCGCAGGGTAACATATTCCGTCGTCATAATTGAGCCGGCGGAATACTCGGGATAGCGCAGGATCTCATTGATCTCCTTGCGCATCTGGGGGTCTGCCTGGGCTAAAATGCGTTTAACTACATTGGCAGGCATTTCTTCGACCAGGTCTGCCGCGTCATCGATATACAGTTCTTCAATGACTTCGCGCAGTTCGGTATCCGAAAAGCCGCGTATAATGAATTCCTGCAGTTCGGGCTCAAGCTCGACAAAGGTCTCGGCCGCAAGCTCCTTGGGAAGCAGGCGGAAGAGAAGGGGAGTGTGCTCCAATTCCAGTTCGTCGAAAACTGCCGCGATATCGGAAGGATTCATAGTGACAAGAATATCCTTCAGTGTGGAATACTTCTTGCCGTCAAGAAGCACCTGGATAGTGCTTTCTACAGTTACAGAGTGTTCTGCCATCGGTTTTCCTCCTTGTTTTGGAATAGTCCATCATAGGAAGTACCGACACCCGAGGCCGAAGCCGGGTTACTGTTTTTTTGCAGTCGGAAACGCACACAGGGCTTCCGGGTGCGCTGTCCGCTTACTTCGGCCTGCTAACGTGCCGCCACTACTTCCGTCGTCCATGAACGTTTCCTCCTTTGGTTTTATAATATAAATTTGGCCATACAAACCATGCTATCATCATAGCAGAAAACGCAGAAAAGTCAAATTATTATTCCCAATACGCCGGATTTGACACAAAATGGATCAACCAAAGTGAAAAAAAGAAACGGCTGCCTTTTCAGACAACCGTTCTTTGATGGCGGAGAAGAAGGGATTCGAACCCTTGATGAGCTTATGACCCATACACGATTTCCAATCGTGCGCGCTCGACCAACTACGCGACTTCTCCACGTATTTTGCTCAGCAAAAATAAGCTATTCACTTGAAGCTTTGCCATTATAGTTCCGAAGTGAGAGAAAGTCAAGAGGAAAATGCAAAATATTTTTCTGACAAAGAAAATTGTGAGAATATTGGCAATTGTACCAATCTAGCTATTTTCAGAAGGAGAAGATTGGTGCTTTTTCCCCCTTGAAGGGGGAAAAAGGGTCAGCTATAATAGAATTATATTTGGGTTAATGTACAAATATGGGTTATTCGTGAAAGAGGAGGTGTAGGAATGTCTTTTGAAGCAATAACCGGTATTACTAACGCTGAATCCGAAGCAAAGGCGCAGATCGCTGCAGCTGAAGCAAGAGCAAAGCAGATGATCAGCGACGTTCGTGCAGATGGCAAGGCTATTGTGAGTGCTGCTATTTCAAAGGCAGAGGCAGAGCTTGTCCAGCTCCGCCTGCAGTCGGATGAAAAAGCGGAAGCCGCCGGCAAGTCACTGCTGGAAGAGCTGGCGCAGCAGAAAGCGGTGCTGAAAGCACAGGCCGAGTCGAGAATGGATAAGGCTGCAGCATTAATTGTGGAAAGGATCGTGAAGAGCTAGTGGCCATTTTACAAATGAAAAGACTCCGGCTGATGGTTGTCCGCTCAGAGAAAGATGCTCTTCTGCAGGAACTGGCGAAACTCGGCTGTGTAGAGTTCTCGGAGCTTGCCGGAGAGATTACCGGTTCAGAGGTCGAGGCCCTTGTCCACAGAGAAAGCAGCAACATTATGACCTGCAAGGCCCGTCAGGCATCGCTGAACCACGCGGTTGAGCTGTTGGCAAAATATGTTCCGGAGAAAGGTAAACTGCTCTCTGCAAAGCCGGAGCAGCACTGCGAAGCCTTCCTCGATGAAGCCGGTGTCGGTGAGGCACTGCAGCATGCCAAGGCGATTGAAAGTGCGGACGACCGTATTAAGCGGGCAAATGCCGAAGAAAGCCGACAGCGTGCAGTGATGGATTCTCTTCAGCCATGGCTGAGTTCGGATATTCCGCTGGATATGGACGGTACAGAAACCTGTACAATCCTTCTGGGTTCTGTTCCGGTTAGAATTCCGTTGACGGAAGTCGTTAACGCTCTGGCGGAGGTCTCCGAGGAAGCGGAACTTTTCAGTATATCCGCGGACAAGAGTCAGAATTATGTGGAGATCCTCTGCAGACGGGAGATCCAGCATGCTGTTCAGGAATGTCTTCGTACGAAAGGTTTCCTGGCGGCTTCTGTCAGTGGTATGCACGGCACGGCAAAAGACTGCCTGGCCGGCTGTGAGGAAGAACTGAAAAAACTTGAGTCTGAAAAAGAAAACTGCAAATCGATTATTGCCTCCGAAAGTACGCACCGTAAGGAACTGAAGTTTGCGGCTGATAAAATGAGCACGCAGATCGCATTGTGCGAAGCGGAGGATAAACTGTACGGGACAGACAGTATAGTGGTAATGGAAGGCTGGTTCCCTGTAGAAAAAGAGCTGGTATTGACTTCATTGCTGGACCGTTTCAACTGTGCATGGGACGCAAGAGACCCGGAAGTAGCAGAATATCCGGATGTTCCGGTCAAACTGAAAAACGGAAAGCTCTCCAATGGCCTGAATATGGTTACTGACATGTACAGCTTGCCTATGTACGGATCCGTTGACCCGAATCCCCTGATGGCTCCGTTCTTTATCCTGTTCTATGGCCTGATGATGGCTGACATGGGATACGGCTTACTGATGGTATTGGCTGCGGTAGTGGCCCTGAAAAAAATCAAGCCCAGGGATGGTGCACTGAGCTTTTGCCAGCTGCTTCTCTACGGCGGTATTTCGACCTTTATCTGCGGTGCTCTGACAGGCGGCCTCTTCGGCAATGCGCTGGAGGTTGTCGGCCAGATCCTCGGAAAACCGGAAGGCTGGGGTGTGCTCCCCGCGCTGTTTAACCCCACAAAGGACAGTATTTATGTTCTGGTCGGCGCAATGATCCTGGGGCTTATCCATCTGAACACCGGTATGGTGATCAATGCGGTAAAGCTTATCAGACGCGGACAGATTGCGGATGTTATCTGGGGCGAGGGCGCCTTGTGGGTTACGTTGCTGGGTATTGTTCTTTTTGCCCTTGGCGTGGGGAATGTTTCGGGATATCCGGTCGTTCTCATTCTCGGCATCATTATGATTCTGTACGGTGGGACACGCAGCGCAAAAGGCTTCGGTAAAGTGACGAGTCTGTTTGGCACAGTGTATAATGTTGCGACAGGCTGGTTCGGCGATATCCTGTCTTATGCCCGTATCATGGCCCTGATGCTCGCCGGGTCGGTTATAGCGCAGGTCTTCAACACAATCGGCGGCATGGCAAAGAGCTTTGCTCTGTTTATTCCGGTCTTCCTGATTGGGCATGCCCTGAACTTTGCCCTGAACCTGCTGGGCTGCTACGTGCACGACCTGCGTCTGCAATGCCTGGAATTCTTCGGAAAGTTCTATGAAGATGGTGGCCGCGCCTTTAATCCGTTAAAAGTAAAAGCAAAATTTTATAATACTATCGAACAATAAGTTCAGGAGGAAATTATTATGTTTACATCTGGTCTTGGTATTGCTCTTCTTGGCGCAGGTCTTGCTGCATGCCTCGCAGGTGCAGGCTCCGGTCTCGGTACCGGCATTGCCGGTCAGGCAGGCGCAGGCCTGGTAGCAGAGGATCCTGCCAAATTCGGTAAAGCAATGATTCTGCAGGTTATCCCCGGTACACAGGGTCTCTATGGCCTGGTCGTCTTCTTCTTTGCCCTGTCCCGGCTGGGTGTTCTTGGCGGCGGTTCTGTGGAACTGAGCTTTGAACAGGGCTTCCAGTATTTTGCTGCCTGCCTGCCCATTGGCATCGCCGGTCTCGTTACGGCTTCTGCACAGGGCAAGGTTGCTGCTGCTTCCGTGAACCTGCTCGCAAAGAACCCGGATCACTGGTCTAAGGGCATGATCCTTTGCATCACCGTTGAGTTCTATGCTATTCTTTCCCTGCTTGCATCGATGATGATGCTGCTCTCTATCTGAGATTCTGCAACTAGTGGAATCAGAAAAAAGCAAAGGCAGGAATGAGTAATGAAAGGCACTGAAAAAATAATCGCGCATATTCAGGCTGACGCGGCTGCACAGGCCGACGCAATCATCGCTCAGGCCAAACAGCAGTGCGCAGAGATTCGTGAAGAGTATGACGCCCAGGCACGGGATGCATATTCGGAAAAGATACGTGCAGGCGTAAAAGAATGTGAAAGCAAGGCGGACAGCGCAGACCGCATTGCCCGTATGGAGGCAAAAAAGGAAGTCCTGGCCCTGAAGCAGGAAATGGTTTCGGCAAGCTTTGATAAGGCTGCAGCTCAGATTATCGGCCTTTCGGCAGACCGGTACGCGGCCTTCCTGGCAAAGCTGGCGGCGGATGCTGCTTCCGGCGGTGAGGAGATCGTGCTGAATGAGCGCGACCGGGCAGCAGTCGGAAGCGCAGTAGTGGAGAAGGCGAACGTCCTTCAGGCACAGGCCGGTAAGGCCGGAGGCCTGAAGCTTTCCGAAAAGACCGGGAGCTTTGCCGGCGGTCTGGTGCTGCAGCGTGGCAGTGTTACGATCAACTGCACACTGGAACTGCTGATGGACCTGTGTCGTAGCGAGATGTCCTCCGAGGTTGCGGGCATTCTGTTTGCCTGAGTCTCGGAACAGGGAGGATAAGTTTTGGCGAGTAAAAAAGAAGCGTATCTCTTTCTGTCGGCGATGCTGCGCGCACGTGAGCCAAAGCTTCTGAACCGTGACCGTGCCGAACGCATGATCGATGCGTCCGGCTTTGAGGAAGCCGCAAAGCTTCTGACCGATTGCGGATACGAAGACATGTCTCAGATGACAGCCGGAGAAATTGACTCCGCCCTGGCAGCACATCGCGCGGAAATATTTGCAGAGCTGGAACGTATGGCAGCAGATAAAGGCATCACTGACGTGTTCAAGCTGAAATATGATTACCATAACGCGAAGACTCTGATCAAGGCCGAGGCAATGAATACCGATGCAGCCTATCTGCTGAGCGCCTCCGGCCGCTACAGTCCGGAATATTTGACAGCCGCTTATACGGAAGACCGTTGCCGTACTGCACTGCCGGACATTCTGGCGGGGGCAATCGCCGAGGCAAAGAGTGCAATTGCCCGTACAGGAAACCCGCAGCTAGCGGACTTTATTCTGGATAAGGCTTATTTTGAGGAACTCAAAAGAGCTTCCGAAAGTCTGAACAGCAGCTTTCTGGCGGGTTACGCAGCTGTTCTGATCGACAGCGCAAACCTTCGCAGTGCCGTGCGTACCATGCGCATGGGCAAGGATAACACGTTCCTGCAGGACGCTCTGATTGCCGGCGGCAATGTCGGCAAAGAAAGAATCCTGGCTGCAGCAGACAAAGACAGTCTTGCCGCTCTCTTTGCGCACTCGGTTCTGGAAAAGGCGGCTCTGCTGGGAGCTGATGCCGCATCCGGCGGAACAATGACGGAGTTTGAGCTGGCCTGCGATAATGCAGTGAACAAGTATCTTGGCGGTGCTCGCCTGGTGGCCTACGGCGAGGAACCGGTCATTGCCTATATGGCGGCGATCGAAGGGGAGATTACGGCTGTTCGCATGATTCTGACCGGTCGTCTTGCCGGAATTAAAGCGGAAGTCATAAAAGAAAGGCTGCGTGATTTCTATGCTTAAGATTGCTGTTATTGGCGGACGCGAAACGGTCATGGGCTTTAGAGCCCTGGGACTGGAGACGTTCTCTGCGGCAAATGCGCAGGAAGCAGTCAAGGTCCTGCATAAGCTGACACGTGAAAGCGAAGATTATGCAATTATTTATATCGAAGAAACTCTGGCTGCTCACATGAGTGCGGAGATCGATAAATTTAAAGACAGCCCGACACCGGCGATCATTCTGATTCCGGGACGGGAAGGCTCTATCGGACTTGGCCAATCGGCTCTGAAGGCTGCGGTCGAGCGTGCCGTAGGCACAAATATACTGGGCGACTGATTCGCCCGGGGTCCTTCAATTTGTATTAAGGAAGGTAGATAAATGAGCGGAATTATTACTAAGGTATCCGGTCCGCTGGTCGTTGCAAAGGGCCTGGCAGATGCCAACGTTTCTGACGTTGTCCGTGTCGGTTCGCAGCACCTGATTGGCGAAATCCTGAATATGACCGGAGACAGCGCATCCATCCAGGTTTATGAGGAGACCTCCGGCCTGGGACCCGGCGCAGAAGTATATACAACCGGCTATCCGATGTCTGTTGAACTCGGACCCGGTATGCTGGACAACATCTATGACGGTATCCAGCGCCCGCTGCCGGAAATGCGGCGCCTTTCCGGTGACAGCATTACCCGCGGCACAGACGTTCCGGCTTTGGACCGTGAAAAGAAATGGAATTTTGTTCCCGTTGCAAAACCCGGTGACAAGGTCATTGCGGGCGACGTCCTGGGTACGGTTCAGGAGACATCGGCTATTCTTCACAAGATTATGGTTCCCAACGGTATTTCCGGCGAAGTGATCTCCGTTGGTGAAGGTGAGCATGTGGTTACTGACGTGATTGCCGTCGTAAAGGACGCGAAGGGAAAAGAGCACGAGCTTACCATGATCCAACGCTGGCCGGTGCGTATAGCAAGACCCTATGAAAAGAAATATGTGCCTGCACGTCCCATGAACAGTGGCCAGCGTATCGTTGATACGATGTTCCCGATTGCTAAGGGCGGCACGGCTGCGGTTCCCGGGCCCTTTGGCTCCGGTAAAACAGTTGTTCAGCACCAGCTTGCAAAATGGTCCGATGTAGATATCGTTATCTATATCGGCTGCGGCGAACGCGGCAACGAAATGACCGACGTTCTGATGGAGTTCCCGGAACTGAAAGACCCACGTAACGGCGAACCTCTGATGAAGCGTACAGTACTGATTGCCAACACCTCTGATATGCCTGTTGCGGCTCGTGAGGCTTCCATCTATACCGGCATCACGATTGCAGAGTATTTCCGCGATATGGGCTACGACGTAGCCGTTCTGGCAGACTCCACCTCCCGCTGGGCAGAGGCTCTGCGTGAGATGTCCGGCCGTCTGGAAGAAATGCCCGGTGAAGAAGGCTACCCGGCTTATCTGGCCTCACGTCTGGCTCAGTTCTATGAAAGAGCCGGTGTTATTGAATGCCTTGGACAGGATGAACGCCGCGGTTCCGTTACGGCAATCGGTGCGGTTTCTCCTCCGGGTGGCGATATTTCTGAGCCTGTTTCTCAGGCTACAATGCGTATCGTCAAGGTCTTCTGGGCACTGGATTCCAGCCTCGCCTACAAGAGACACTTCCCCGCCATCAACTGGCTCACTTCTTACTCCCTGTACACCGATACTCTGCGTCCCTGGTTCGACGGAAATCTCAGCCCCGAATTCATGGCTCAGCGCGACAAGGCCATGTCCATGCTCCAGCAGGAGGCCTCCCTCAACGAGATAGTCCAGCTGGTCGGTAAGGACGCCCTGTCTCCCCAGGATCAGCTGACTCTGGAAGTCGCAAAGATGATCAGAGAGGACTTCCTGCAGCAGAACGCCTTCATGGACGTGGATACCTATTCCAGTTACGACCGTCAGGCACGTATGCTCAGCCTCATCCTGGACTACGATACCCTGTGCCGCGAGGCCATCAAGCGCGGAACCGAAACCGCAAAGCTCTTTGAGATCCCTGTCAGGGAGCAGATCGGCCGCGCCAAGTCCGTTCCCGAAGAAACCTACAAGGAAGCCTTCGACAAGATGGCAGCCGATATGAGAGAACAGATCAGGAACCTGGATACCACAACGATCCTTTCCATAGAAAGGCAGCGGGTATGATGGGTCTGATCAGAGATTTGGATGCACTTGAAGGAGTCACAGTATGATTAGAGAATACAAGACAATAGAAGAAATTTCCGGCCCGCTGATGATAGTCAGAATGGTCGAAAATGTCACTTACGACGAGCAGGTCGAGATCGAGCTTTCCGACGGCACGACCCGCAGAGGAAAGGTCCTTGAGATCAATAAGGATGTGGCTACCGTCCAGCTTTTTGAAGCTTCCGCAGGCATTAACCTGGTGGACGCCAAGGTCCGCTTCCTGGGCCATCCCCTGCAGCTGGGCGTTTCCGGCGATATGCTGGGCCGCGTTTTCAACGGCATGGGCGCTCCCATCGACGGAGGTCCCGAGATCCTGGCTGAAGAATACCGCGATATAAACGGTCTGCCCATGAATCCCGCAGCCCGCGACTATCCCAACGAATTCATTCAGACCGGTATTTCCACCATCGACGGCCTGAACACTCTGGTCAGAGGCCAGAAGCTGCCCATATTCTCCGGCTCAGGTCTGCCCCACGCCAACCTTGCAGCGCAGA
>JAZRWD010000190.1:0-5274 GCA_045599525.1 Candidatus Limivicinus sp.
ATAAAGGAGTTTATGAAAATGAGTCTTTCTCCCCTTCAGATAGCCAGATATCAGTATAACCCCAAGCTGCCCGGCATGCTGCGCAACGGCATTGCTGACATCAGCGTCAAGGTCGGCGAGCCGACCGGCAGTGTGGCCGATCAGGAAAAGATTGCTACCCTTTTCCCCAATACCTATGGCAAGCCCGAAATCATCTTTGAAAAAGGCAAAAACACCTCTGCTGCAAAGAAGCAGGTTGTCGGCGTTATCCTTTCTGGCGGACAGGCTCCTGGCGGCCACAATGTCGTCTCCGGCCTGTATGACGCTCTGAAGGCAACCAACCCCGAAAACGAACTCATCGGCTTTAAGGGCGGTCCCAGCGGTCTGATCGAAGACAACTACATCGTCATGACTGACGAGTACATCAACATGTTCCGTAACACCGGCGGTTTTGACATCATTGGCTCCGGCCGCACCAAGCTCGAAACCGAAGAGCAGTTCGCCATTGCAACCGAAGTCTGCAAAAAGCACGGTGTGACGGCAATTGTGATTATCGGCGGCGACGACTCCAACACTAACGCTGCTGTCCTTGCCGAATATATGGCTGCCAACAATACCGGCGTTCAGGTCATCGGCTGCCCGAAGACCATCGATGGCGACCTGAAGAACGAGGATATTGAGTGCTCCTTCGGCTTCGACACCGCCACCAAAACCTACAGCGAACTCATCGGCAACATCGAGCGCGATTGCAACTCTGCAAAGAAATACTGGCACTACATCAAGGTTATGGGCCGTTCTGCTTCCCATGTCGCACTGGAGTGCGCCCTGCAGACCCAGCCGAACATCTGCCTCATTGGCGAAGAAGTTGCCGCAAAGAAGATGTCGCTCTCTCAGCTGGCCGACCAGATTGCTGACTCTGTCGAGAAGCGCGCGGCAAAGGGCCAGAACTTTGGTGTGGCTATTATCCCGGAAGGCATTGTAGAGTTCGTACCCGAGTTCTCCGTTCTGATTGCAGAAATCAACGAACTTCTGGCCGGCGAAAAGACTGCTGCTTTCAACGCTCTTCCCACCTGGGCAGACAAGTATGCCTTTATCAAGAACGGCCTGACTGCCGAATCCATGGCTGTCTTCGCAATCCTTCCGGAAGGCATCCAGCAGCAGCTCTTCCTGGAGCGTGATCCCCACGGCAACGTTCAGGTCTCACTGATCGACTCCGAGATGCTGTTTGCTCAGCTGGTCGGTGCAAAGCTGGCAGAGCGTAAGGCCGCCGGCACCTACACCGGAAAGTATGCTATCCAGCATCACTTCTTCGGATACGAAGGCCGCTGCGCATTCCCCTCCAACTTCGACGCAGACTACTGCTACTCCCTCGGCTACAACGCCTTTATGCTGATCCAGTACGGCTACACCGGATATCTCTCCAAGGTCTCCAATCTGTCCAAGCCTGCAGAAGAGTGGGTCGCCGGCGGCATGCCTATCACCAAGATGATGAACATCGAGCGCCGCAACGGCAAGGATAAGCCCGTCATCCGCAAGGCTCTGGTTGAGCTGGACGGCAAGCCCTTCACCTACTTTGCTGCACACAGAGACGAGTGGGCCGTTGAGACCTGCTACACCTATCCCGGATCCATCCAGTACTACGGACCGTCCGAGGTCTGCGACCTTACCACCCGCACTCTGGCGCTGGAGAAGGCCTGAGACCCAAAGCGCATCCACGGTTCCGGCGGTCTGTGCCCCATGCAGGGCAGAGGCTGACTCCCGGAAGCGAACGGCTGCCAAATTGCATTACCGCATCCGTACCGCTCATGGTACGGATGCTTTTTTGATGGCTTTGCCTCAATTAGTGCTTGTTGAATGCCCTTGCTATGTGGTAAAATACCATGATAAAGAATTAGAGGGGTATTTTGCCCTTTTTCAGGCTGTACGCGTATGAATGATTTTTTACCGCTGACAATTGAAGAGATGCATAGACGCGGCTGGGCGCAGCCGGACTTTGTCTACGTCATCGGCGATGCCTATGTGGACCATTCTTCCTTCGGCCCGGCAATCATCAGCCGTGTGCTGGAGTCCCATGGTTACAAGGTGGCTATCATCTCCCAGCCGGATTGGCATGATCCGGACAGCATTGCCGTGTTCGGGGAGCCGCGGCTTGGCTTCCTTGTTTCCGCCGGCAATATGGACTCCATGGTCAACCACTATACGGTCAACAAAAAACGCCGCCATCAGGATGCATATACCCCTGGAGGGGTCGCAGGCAAGCGCCCGGATTATGCGACCATTGTCTACACGAACCTCATCAAGCGGAAGTTTAAGCATTTGCCTGTCATTATCGGCGGCATTGAGGCAAGCCTTCGCCGTCTGGCCCACTATGACTACTGGTCGGATAAACTAAAACGCTCCATTCTGCTTGATTCCGGGGCGGACCTGCTCAGCTATGGCATGGGAGAGCTCTCCCTGGTCGAAATCGCCGATGCGCTGAACGCCGGTTATGCAATCTCCGACATTACCTTTGTTCGGGGAACAGTCTATAAAACGCGGGATATTGCCGATATTCCTGAGCTCATCGAGCTTCCGGACTTTGATACCCTCCAGTTAAACCGGCTGAGTTATGCCCGCAGCTTTGATATCCAATACCGCAACACCGATTTTGCTACGGCCAAACCGTTAGCCGAGAAATACGGCGAGAAACGCTATGTCGTGCAGAATCCTCCCTCACGTCCCCTGACGATGGACGAAATGGACGAGATTTACGCTCTGCCGTATATGAACGATATTCATCCGTCTTACCGAGCTGCCGGCGGTGTCCCGGCCATTGCCGAAATCAAGTTTTCCCTCACCAGCAACCGGGGCTGCTTTGGCGGCTGCAGCTTCTGCGCACTGACGTTCCACCAGGGACGTATCGTTCAGGTACGTAGCCATGCCTCGCTTCTGCAGGAAGCAGAGCAGATGACCCGAGATCCGGATTTCAAGGGTTATATCCATGATGTGGGCGGCCCAACGGGCAACTTCCGCCGTCCTGCCTGCGACAAGCAGATGGAAAAGGGTGTCTGCACGCACCGGCAGTGCCTGTACCCCAGTCCCTGCCGCAACATGAAGGTGGACCATACCGACTATATCGCGCTCCTGCGCAAGCTCCGTGCTCTGCCGGGGGTAAAGAAGGTCTTTATCCGTTCCGGTATCCGCTTTGACTATGTTCTTGCCGATAAAAACGACGCCTTCCTGAAGGAGCTGTGTCTGTACCATGTCAGCGGGCAGCTGCGTGTTGCACCCGAGCATGTGACTGACCACGTGCTGGACCTCATGGGCAAGCCCCGAGCGGAGGTCTACGAAGAATTCCGCCGCCGCTTTGAGCGCATCAACCGGCAGTATGATCTGAACCAGTTTATGGTGCCATATCTGATCTCTTCCCATCCCGGCTCTGACATGAAGGATGCCATCGCCCTGGCCGAGAGCATCCGGGACATGGGTTATATGCCTGAGCAGGTGCAGGATTTTTATCCAACCCCCTCGACCATTTCCACGGTCATGTACTATACGGGGGTGGACCCCCGCAATATGCAACCGGTACATATTACTTCGAACCCACATGAAAAGGCTATGCAGCGGGCACTGATCCAGTACCGCATGCCGGAAAATTACGATTTGGTCAAGGAAGCCCTCCTGCGGGAGGGAAGGGCTGATCTAATCGGTTTTGACCCGAAAAAGCACCTTATCCCGCCGCGTAGGCTGGCCCACCGTTCTGCGGAAGGGAAGGGCAAGAGCGAAAAAGCAGGAAACAAGGGCGCCGATGCTCCCAAGGGAAAGCAGAGCAACGGAAGCAGTAACAGCGCAAAGCCGCAAAAAACGGCGGCAAAGGCGTCACAGCGACCCGCCGGACAGACGCAGAAAACGGCAGGAAGGCAGCAGAACGGAAGACCGGATGGCTCGAGCGCACTGCACGCCAATCACCGCGGGAAGGCTTCAGCCGAGCGCGGCAACGTTCCTTCCGGAAAAGCTTCGGCAGGCGGCAGAGCACCAAAAGATAGAAACGCACGCAGTTCCGCATCAGATTCCCGCAGAGGCGGAAAACGCTGATCCGGCAGACGACCGGCAATGCTTCGGGGCAGCTTTGCTCCGGCAGAAAAACGGGAGGAAAGCGAAATGTATTATCAGATTCGCGAAACGCTGGTATCCTGCGATCTTGACGAGATCCGCAGCAGGAAATACCCCTATGTTGCCATTGTGCCTTGGAACAAGTTCCAGGAAAATAACAGCAGCATCTTCCAGATGGGCATCGATGTGGATATGGAGATCGCCAATCCCGGAATGACCAAGATTCAGGTGAACTATGACTCGCTCACCGGCAGTTTTGTTATCCCCAACCTGGCCAATCAGGAAGCTGAGGCGCATACCTTTAACTTTGCCATAGACGAGCGGGGCATCGTCTTTATCAACGATGACGGTACTGCACAGCAGATCATTGACCGTGTCCGGGTGAGCAAAAAATGGAAAAATCCTTCGTTGGAGCGGTTCATCTATGACTTCCTGGAAGGGCTGGTGACCGATGATTTTCACCTGCTGGAGCGATACGAGAAGGAAATGGACCATATGGAAGATATCGTTCTGGCCGGTGACCTGGACGATGTGATGGAACGCCTTTCCGACATCCGCAGTTGCATCCTGGACCTACGCACCTATTACGAACAACTGGTAGGTGTAGCTGAGGAACTTGAGGAGAACGAAAACAACTTCTTTGCCACGGAAAACCTGCGCTTTTTCCGTCTGTTCCGTGAACGTGTGGAACGTCTCCAGAACATGGTCGCACTGCTTCGTGACCACACCATGCAGGTACGCGACCTCTATAACGCACAGATGGATGCCAAGCAGAATAAGAAAATGAATTACCTGACGATCGTAGCTACAATTTTCACTCCGCTGACGCTGATCACCAGCTGGTACGGTATGAACTTCAAGTATATGCCTGAGTTGGATGAGCCGCTGGCCTATCCCATTATCATTGTTGTCTGCGCATCGATTCTGGCGGGGAGCATCTTCTTCTTTAACCGTCATAAGTGGTTTTAGCCCTGTCAGGCAGTACGTTTGAGCCGGCAGTCTGCGGAACGAACTGCCCGCGATTTACCTCGTTGTTTTTTCCGCCTGAGTGCGGTGAACATAAACAAATAACCGAAAAAAGAGAAAAGAAAGAGAGAAAAACTGCGTATGGAAAAACAGAAAAAGGGAAACCTGTCGGCCCTGTTGCCGATTCTGGTTTTCGTCATCCTGTACCTCGGCTTAGGCATCATTTTTGAGTATGTC
>JAZRWD010000191.1:0-4190 GCA_045599525.1 Candidatus Limivicinus sp.
ACCTCGCTGCCGACATTAAAAACAGACAGCGCGTTCAGCACACCATGGGTCACGATGCACGGCCACAGGGAACGGCTCTTGCGTACGATCACCACAAAGACCCAGCCGATCGCCGTGGCGTAGCACAGCTGCAGCAGCGTAGGGATCAGGGCTTCCCCGTTCAGCAGATTCACGATATGCCCCATACCAAAGGTGACTGCGCTGACCAGCATTGCCACCCGCAGATTGTTTTTTTCCATCATCCGGAACAGGAAGCCGCGGAAGATCAGCTCCTCACTGAAGCCGACGCTCAGCATCATGACAAAATGGAACAGGATCTCCGTTGCGGAATTGCGGACGGCTATCCCGCCCCAGAGATTGACCGAAGCGATCAGGGCCAGCGGGAGGAAGTAGAGATAGGCCTTCGCGCGGGGCAGCGATGTCAGCCCATAAAACGCGACCCGGTTCAGCCGGACGGTCAGGGCAAACAGGGCTGCGGCAAAGAAAAGGTTTACCTTCGCACTGCGAATATCGGTCGTCCCGAAATTCTGCGCGCAGAACGAATTGACGATCACATAGGCAGCAATCAGCACCATGCAGAATGCCGTCTCATGGTTTTGGTAGAATTTACGGATCATACGGTTAACCTCCTGAACGATTTATCCGGTAGGAAGCGGGCTGCTTCTCCACGAAGCAGCCCGTTGCCTTATCCAATCGGTCATCGCTTATCCGTTGCGATTTTCAATACCTTCGCCATTAACGGAATATACGTTGCGAGAAAAACGGCAAATGCGGCAATTCCTACCGCTTTTTTCTGTTTATCTTTCACCCGGATGCCCAAAAGCACGCCCATCGCGCATAAACAGAACTTTGTCAGCGCAAAATCTTTCCAGTCGCTCTTTTCCGCATAACGGTTGCCTAAGTCCAAAAACCATTTCATCAATGTTCTTTCCTCCCGTTCCATCCATTTTTCTGAACCGCACCGGTTCCTCCCTGTTCATTCCTTCTCCAGCTCGCTGAGCAGGAACTGCAGCAGCGCCTCCACTGCCGCCGAATGCTCCCGCCGGTACAGGATGCCGTACTCCAGTGGGGGTATCCCCTTCAGCGGAACCCGTTTAAAGCCGGGCTGAATGTTTCTGTTTTGGGTGGCATAGATGCCGATCCCGATATTATCCGCAATGGCATACATCATGGCATTCAGATTATCGTAGCTCTGCACGTCTATCCCCTGCTTTTTCAGTTCACGCACGGAGGGTACCTGGTATTTTGTGCTTTCATATCCTTTCACGACGAGGATCTTCTCGCCGCGCAGGCTTTCCAGCGTCAGCTCCTCACCGGCTGCCCACTTGGAAAACTCCCCTACCGTTGCATAATACGGCATACTGCCCAGGCGGAGATAATCGTATCCATTGAAATTCTCCGCACCGTATACCGCATGGAAAAGGATGTCGCAGTCCCCTGCCGTCTCCGGCGTAAGCATCATATCCTCTTTGATATCGATGACGATGTCCGGGTTTTCCGCGCGATAACGGTGGATCAGTGCGTGGATCGCATAATTATCCGGCGGGCGGGTAAAGCCGAGCCGGATCACCATGTCGGTATTCCCAACCGCTTTCTTAAACTGCCGGATGGCACTGTGATACTGCTCCAGAATCTTCAGGGCTTCGCCGTAAAAGACCCTTCCCGCTGCCGTTGGTGCAACGCCTTTGGGAATGCGGTGAAACAGTGCCTCCCCCAGCTCGTCTTCCAGATTGGTGATCTGGTAGGTTATGGTCGGAGATGTCACATGCATCCGGTTCGCTGCTTCCACAAAGCTGCTGTTTTCTATGGCCGCGGTAAAGCATTCGAGCTGAAAGAAATTCATATCCGTACTCCATTTTCCTCAGTTGTCTACAGTATAACATACTTGTCTGTTTTTGATAAGAATTCTTTTAACAACCTTGTAAGAATAATTGAAATTGCAATTCCGTCTTTTTCCCCGCATAATTGGAACGTCCAAAAAGAAACAAAATCGGAATAAGGAGACTTATCATGAAAGAATTGACCCGCCGCCAGTTTATCAAGGGCTCTGCTGCCGTTCTCGGTGCAGGCCTCGTCGGCTCCCTGTACCCCTTCTCTCTCGAAGCCCAGGCTGCTGCCACCGCTGAGGCAGAGATCCCCGACCATCCTGTTGATGGCAAGTATGTCACCCGCGCGATCGGCCACGAGAACTGGATCTACGTCTGCACCGTTCTGAAGGAAGGCGCAATCGCATCCTGCTCCGTCCTCCGTCACGATGAGACCGTCGGTATCGGCAACTACGCCTGCGCACGCATCCCCGCTGCCATCGTTGCCAACCAGAGTATCAACGTGCCCAACGTCCGCGGCGCATCTACCTCCTCCCGTGCCATTAAGGAAGCCGTGAAAGAGGCTATCGTAAAGGCCGGCTACAATGTCGACGATTTCTCCGCTGAGATCACCCGCGAGATGACCAACGAGAGCATCGAGTGCGAGTGCGATGTCGTTATCGTCGGTGCAGGCACCGCAGGTCTGGTTGCCGCAGCACGCATGGCCGAAAAGGGCATGAACGTCATCGTTGTCGAGAAGCGCGACATCCCCGGCGGCTCCATGGCCATGACCTACTCCGGTCTGGGCACCGTCGGCGCACGCCGTCAGCGCGCATTTGACGTCAACAACACCATGGAAGGCACCTCTGCCGGCGACCTCGACCTCAAGATCGAAGAGCTGAAGGCACAGGTCATCAACCCCGAGTATGCCAGCGAAGAAATGCCCTTCTGCCGCACCCTGTACTCCTCCAGCACCGCAATGGCTGACTGGATGTCCGACATCGGCATCGGCTTCAAGACCATGGGCACCTTCGAAGGCGAAGCTTCCTTCGGCAACGGCCTCTCCTTCGCTCCCGGCATGTACATGGGCGGCGTTGGCTTTGCCATGATGAACCTGGCAAACCGCATTGCTGCCTTCAGCAACGCACAGATCATCTACTCCACCTCCGTCACCGAGCTCTGCAAGGACGAGTCCGGCAAGGTCTGCGGCGTTAAGGCCAAGGGCGAAAACGGCAACGAGTACACCATTAGCGCCAAGGCTGTCTGCCTGACCTCCGGCGGCTTTGCCCGCAACGCCGAAATGATCGCCGAGTACAACCCCGAGCATGTCGGTGAGTTCTTCAACTGCGCATCCGCCTCCACCGGTGACGGCATCCGCATGGGTATCGAAGCCGGCTCCAAGGTCGAGGTCATCGACACCGAGCTGCCCGCATACCTCTCCAGCAAGAAGAGACTGTTCGAGCTGGCCTTCCTTGGCTCCATCGGCGGCTTTGGCGGCGGCACCGCACTGATCTATGTCAACGCCAACGGCGACAACATCGGCAGCTGCGTCAGCCACGTCAACTGCTCCGACACCAAGCTCGACCCCAACAACGGCGGCCGTTACTACTGCGTATTCGACACTGCCTGCGCTGAGTCCATGCACAAGTCCGCTGCTCTCGGCTTCACCACCTATGCTGCCATGTTCGACTGCGGCGATGCTGTTCACTACGACAGCGTTGCTGAGGCTGCCGAAGCCAACCAGCTGCCCAACCTGCAGGCTACCATCGACGCCTTCAACCAGACCGGCATGCTCGAGACCCGCGACGGCGTATGGGTACTGGAAGTTCTCCCGACCTTCTACCTGACCACCTCCGGCCTGATGTCCGACTGTGACTGCCACATCCTTGCGGAAGATGGCACCGCCATCCCCGGCCTGTACGGCGCAGGTGATGTCACCGGCTCTGTCGAAAAGAAGGACGGCCTCCGTTACAGCTACGGCTTCGACTCCGCTTCTTCCTATGGCTTCCATATGGCAGAGGTCATCGAGCAGGAGCTCGCCTGAGGCCTGAGCACGCAGGATAAACCTTAAACCATAAGACAAGCGGCCCCGCACGATGCATTATCGTGCGGGGCCAATCGTTTCTCTTCTTCCTCTTTCGGTGATCATCGTCTGTCTTCCGGCGGCATCCCCTGTTACCGGGTAGATGACCGACAAGCGCCTTGCCGTGCATCACCAGACAAACGGGATCATGCGGTATTTTACCTTCTCCCTGTATTCCCGGTAACCGGGCAGCTCTTTTTCCAAAAACGCTTCCTCACTCCGAATGCGTCCGGCAATAATCAGAGGATATGCGCAGAAAATGAGGAAGGCATACACCGACCCCAGTACGATCGGCATCGCCA
>JAZRWD010000192.1:0-9097 GCA_045599525.1 Candidatus Limivicinus sp.
GCCGGCAATAATGCGCTCTATGCCGGCAATGACCTCGGCGACGGCAAACAGGCCGATCAGCACCGGGATAAAGCTGAGACCGCCCTTGAGGGAGGTGACGCCGAAGGTAAAGCGCTGTTTGGAATAGGTCGGGTCAAGGCCAATCGTGCACAGCAGCATGCCGAAGAATGCACTGATGAGCCCTTTGGAAACCGATTTGCCCGAGATCGAAATGATGACGGACAGGCCGAATACGGCCAGCATTAACATTTCGGCGGAGGAGAACTTCATCGCAACTTTGGCTACCAGGGGGGACAGGAAGGTCATGATCAGGGCACCGATGACGCCGCCGCAGAAGGAGGCGAACATCGCCACGGACAGGGCCCGGCCGGCCTCACCCTTCTGGGCCATGGGGTAGCCGTCCAGCAGAGTGGCTGCTGCGGAAGGGGTACCCGGAGCGTGAATGAGGATCGCGGAGATCGAGCCGCCGTACATGCCGCCGCAGTAAATGCCCAGCAGAAGGCCGATAGAGGGAATCAGGTCCATGCCAAAGGAGAAGGGGATCAGCAGGGCGACACCCATGGTAGCCGTCATCCCGGGAATCGCTCCCAAAAGAACACCGCCGAGGGCACCGAGGAAAGTCATCAGCAAAACCTGGACGCTGCCGAAAACTGCGCCGTAACTGGAAAACAATAGGTTCCAATCCATAAATCCGTTCTCCTTTCTTTAGATTTTGTCGACCAGGTCACGAAGGAACTGGAGCCAGCCCATGGGGATGTTGACCGTCAGGAACTTGTAGAAGACGAACCACATGCCCAGGGGGACAAGTGCGGACAGGGCAACCAGCTGGCCGGGCTTTCGCACACCGATGAGCCACATGAGAATAGCACTCAGGGCGAAGCTGACCACCACATAGCCGACCGATTTGAACAGGTAAACATAAAGGGCAACCAGGGCGATGACAAAGAATGCCGCGAGGACACCCTTGTCTTTGATCGGGTTGATGGACTCGGCCGGTTCGGCGAGCGGGTCATCGGCCTTCATGGATGCCAGCTTCAGAATGGACTGAATCAGGAGGACGACGGTGAAAAATGCCATGCCGATAATCATGATCCGGGGGAAGACACTCGGCTGCACGGCGGCTTTTTTGGCGACTTTGATCTGATTGGTCTGAAGCCATGCCCAAATTTCAAAGGCAATCAGGAAGAACGAGGCAATCAGATTGGCAAAGGCCTTGGTCTGCGTTTTCTTGGTTTGCAAACAGATCACTTCCTTTTTTCTCAAAACTATCTCAGAAAACAAAAATAAACGGTAAACAGAAAAAGGGAGGGGCAGGCATTAGCCTGCCCCTCCGGCATTGTGTCGTTATGAGGTAGAGAAATCTTACTCTTCTTCAACGAGGCCGACAGTGACCATTGCGGCGGGAACATCGATTGCGGCCTGAGCGAGGTATTCGCCATAAGCTTCGCCGTCGAGGTAGTCGATCTTCTGGCCGAGGGCTGCCATGGCTGCTACGAAATCAGCGTCTTCGATAGCGGCTGCGCAAGCGGCCTCGAGAGTCTCAACGATAGCATCGTCGGTGCCGAGAGGAACGGCCATGCCACGCTGGGTTGCGTAGAAGATTTCATAGCCCTGTTCTGCGCAGGTGGGGACATCGGGGAAGAGGTCGTTGCGGACAGTGTCCATGATACCGAGCATGATGAGGTCGCCGGACTCAACGAAGGAGCGGGCTTCTGCTGCGGAAACGGTAACACCCTGGATCTCGCCCTGAGCGGCGGACTTAACGGCGGCTGCGGCACCATCGGAGTAAGCGATCATCTTGATCTCAATGTCAGCTGCGTTCATCAGGTAGCCACCGGCAACGTGCCATACGGAACCGGAAGAGGAGCCGCCCATCTGAACGGAACCCGGGTTGGCCTTGCAGTAGTCGATGAAGGAAGCTACATCGGTGATGCCGTTTTCCTCGGCCCACTTGGCGTTGACCGTGATAGCTGCTGCGTCGGTGTTCACGCGGCACAGGGGGATGTAATCTTCATAGGTGTAGTCGGACATATCCAGAGGACCATAGGAAGCAAGTTCCCAGGTGATCATGCCGATGGTGTAACCGTCGTTGTCGGCGTCAGCGATAGCTTCGTGGCCAATAACGCCGCCTGCACCGGTCTGGTTGTCAACGGTGATGGTTTGGCCGAGCTGCTTTTCCAGAGCTGCGCAGAAAGCACGCAGGCAGTTGTCAGTGCCGCCGCCTGCACCCCAGGGGTTGATCGCGGTGATGCCCTTGTCGGGATAGTCAGCGAATGCCACTACGGACAGGCTGCAGACCATGACAAGTGCGAGAATGACTGCGAGAAGTTTTTTCATGTTTCGTTCTCCTTTACATTTTTTTGCGGGCGGATGCCGCTTCTGAATGCGGAAATGCATTCTTTGCAGAAATAGTATCACCCGTTTTTGCCCATTGTCAACGCCGACAAAAGTGGCGGATTAATGTTCGGTGACTTGACCAAAGAACGCAGTTTGTTTTTATTGACAATTCATAAATCAGCTTCGGATAGAAATCGGCTTCGGATAGGCGCGGGCAGACCGGAACTGCCGGAAATCAGGAGAAGAACCGGTTTTTGAAGGCAAGGCCGAATTCACTGGCCGCGACACCGCCCTTGCCGGTTTCTTTTAAGGTAGAGGGCAGGCTGTCGCCCACGGAGCGCATGGCATCCAGCACCTGGTCCGCGGGAATGGCAGAGGTGATCCCGGCCAGGGCCAGCTCTGCTGCGGTGAGGGCGTTCATGGCGCCGATGGCATTCCGTTTGACGCAGGGGACCTCGACCAGACCGGCGACCGGGTCACAGACCAGGCCCATCAGGTTCTTCAGCGCAATGGCCACTGCGGTTGCCATCTGATCGTTGCTGCCGCCATGCAGAAAGACCAAAGCGGCGGCAGACATGGCAGAGGCACTGCCGATCTCTGCCTGACAGCCGGCCTCGGCGCCAGAGATGGAGGCGCGGGTCGCAATTACTGCGCCAAAGCCGGCCGTAATATATAAGGCTTTGACCAGTTCCTGATCGGGAACAGCATATTTTTCCGCGTAGGGGAAAAGAACGGCGGGAATAACGCCGCAGGCGCCTGCGGTAGGCGCTGCCACGATGCGGTGCATGCAGGCATTGCATTCCCCCATACGGAGGGCGCCGGCGAGGATCTTGCCGATAAAGTCCCCGGATATGGAGCGCCCGGATTCAATATAGCGGCGCATCTGCTCGGCTGCGCCGCCGACCAGCCCGCTGGCGGAGCGCTGCTCCGGGTCATAGCTGGCATCGGCTGAACGCATCGCCTCCAGGCGGAGGGTCATGGCGGCAAAGGACTGTTCCGGGGTAATGCCGCTCTCGGCACAGCTGTAGCGCTGGATACACTCCCATAATGGCAGACCGCGCTCTGTGGTGGCCTGCAGCAGGGACTCAATGGAGTCAAAAATCATGAACTTACCTCCTTGCGCTTACGGGTTGATGGCAATAACGTTCAGAATACCCGGCATGGCCTGGATTCGTTCGCACATGGCGGGGTCAATCGGTGCGTCGGTCTCAATGACCATGATCGCTTCTCCGCCGCGGGCATTGCGGGTCACCTGGAAGGTGGCGATGTTGATCGACAGGCGGGAGAGAATATACGACACGTCGGCAATGCTGCCCGGCGTGTCCTGGTTGCGGACGATCAGGGTAGGCTGTTCGGCGGTGAAAGCAAGCTTCATGCCGGTGAGTTCCCGCACTTCGATACGGCCGCCGCCGACAGAGGCGGCAACGATTTCCAGCGGGGGCTCTGCCAGGTCTTTCCAGGCGAGGATCTTGACGCTGTTGGGATGGGCATCGCGCAGGGTAATGGTGGAAAAGCTGAAATCCAGCCCGGCCTGTTCGGCACAGTTGAACGCATCCGGTACACGGGGATCGTCCGGCGCATAGCCCAGAAGGCCCGCGATCAGCGCCCGGTCCGTGCCGTGGCCGCGCCCGGTGGCGGCAAAGGACCCATGCAGGAACAGCTGCGCTTTGACCGGTGCGGCGCCCAGAATGCGGCGGGTGACCAGACCGATGCGTACTGCACCGGCGGTGTGCGAGCTGGAGGGGCCGACCATAATGGGGCCGATTATATCAAAAATATCCATGAAACGCCTCCATATTTGCATTTCCTAAAAAATACCACAGGATAGTGGGGAAATCAACGGTAAACACGAATTTCTCGTACAAATTGCTGCAATTCATCCGAAGACCATCCAAGAAAACAAAACAGACAGTGCACATTGCACAGCGCGGGAACATTGACAGTCGTGCGGGGATGTGCTAAAATCGCAGCATATTCCAACTCAGGGATAAATTATTGACAGGAGGAGACTCTATGAAGAGAATACTCGCACTCGTGCTCTGCTTCGTTATGGTTTTCGCCGTAATGGCAGTCAGCGCTTCCGCAGCCCCGTCCCACAAGGACACGCTGGTGATCGGCACCGCTGAGGATATCAACAACCTCAACCTGCAGACCCAGAAGACCGCAAACAACAACATCATCCTGAAGTGCACCCACCAGACCCTGGTGTTCTTCAACAACGACCCCAACGCCGAGACCCGCTTTGATCCGGGCCTGGCAACCGACTGGGAGTTTGAAGACGACACCCACATCCTCATGCACCTGCGTGACGACGTTCACTTCAACGACGGTGAGCAGACCCCCTTCACCGCAGAAGACGCCAAGTTCACCCTGGACATGGCCGCTTTTGGCGAGCAGACCAAGGTTGCCAGCGTGTTGAACGGCTTTGTCAGCTGCGAAGTGGTCGATGATTACACCATCCGCATTGAGATCGAGAGCTACAACAACGAGTTCGTTGCTTCTCTGTCCTCCGTTCCTCTGTCCATGCAGAGCAAGAAGGCCTGGGAGAGCGGCATGGATGAGCCCTGGTACGTCGGCACCGGCCCGTTCAAGTTCGAATCCTGGGAAGAAGGCGTCTGCTGCCGTCTCGTCAAGGTTGACGATTACTGGGGCAACGACCTTCCGGAAGATGATTTCTTCTGCGCAGCAGTTTCCGATGCCATCGAGTTCCGTCCGTACCTCGAAGGCTCCTCCCGCGTTATTGCTCTCCAGAACGGTGAGATCGACGTCTGCATCGATCCTCCGATGAACGAACTGCAGTATCTGGAAAAGGATAAGCATGTCACGGTTTACGAGCAGACCGGCACCCGTCTGTTCTACTTCGCATTCAACGTCACCGCTGAACCCTGGGACAACCAGCTGCTCCGCCAGGCAGTTGCCTGCGCAATCAACCGTGAGGACGTTCTGACCGTTGCTGTCGAAGGCAAGGGCACCCTTCAGAAGACCATCCTGAACCGTGGCCTGTGGGGCTTCTATGATGACATGGAAGGCTTCAACTATGATCTCGACCGCGCAAAGGCTCTGATGGCAGAGGCCGGCTATCCCGATGGCGGCATCTCCACCACGCTGACCTACTCCACCAGCGGCGCATATGCAAACATTGCCAATGTTATCCAGGCCAACCTGAAGGAGATCGGCATCGACGTTACCCTGAACCCGATGGAAGACGCAACCCTGAAGGAAACCTGCGCAAACGGCAATCAGGAACTCTTCCTGTGGCGCTGGAACGAAGACTCCAAGTGCGACTTCGTTTACCGTGATCTGTTCTACTCCGGCGAAAGCTCCAACTATCACCACTATGCAGACGCTCACGCAGATGAGCTGATCGACATCGTGGCCACCGAGAAGGACCAGGCTGTCCGCGCTGCTGCCAGCACCGAGCTGCAGGAGTATCTGGTAGACGCCTGCCCACAGGTCCCCCTGTACATCGCCAGCCTGGTTATTGCCTATGACAACAACCTGCAGGGCCAGTACTTCTACGGCGGCGGCAACCACAACTGGTGCCACGCCTATATCGCAGACTAAGTTCCGTTCCCTTACGGACGGTTTGCTGACTCTTAGCTAACTGTGGTGCCGCTTCGTTCGAGCGATCGTTTCAAAGCGGCACCCTTTTTATTTTCTCTGCGCAGGACCTCTCTGCAGGGGACGAAGAAGCGACTGCGGAGAGATTTGCAGACAGATCTTTTATCGTATTTTAAATAGGAAGAAAAACGGAGGTGAATCCGCTTGATTCGATATATCGTTAAGCGCTTACTGATGCTGATTCCGGTCATTCTCGTTACCTCCTTCCTGATTTTCTGGGCAATGAGCCTTACCGGCGGTGACGCGGCAATGCTGGTGGCCGGCGAAGGTGCCAGTCAGGAAGAAATTGAGAAGACCCGTGAGGACCTCGGCCTGAACGACCCGTTCATGGTACGTTATTTCAACTACGTCAAGGGTATGGTTACGGGGGACATGGGAAAATCCTATGTGACCAACAAAGACGTGTTCAAGACCTTTATGGAAAAGCTGCCCAACACGTTGATGTTAGGCGGCGCAGCAGTTCTTATCGCCATTTTGATCGCCTTGCCCCTGGGCATCTACACGGCAATTCACCAGAACACCTGGAAGGATACGGCGGGCATGGTGTTTGCCCTGTTCGGCACCTCGATGCCCAACTTCTGGTTGGGCCTGATGCTGATCATCATCTTTTCCCTGCAGCTGGGCTGGTTGCCGTCGGGCGGTAAACGGGGCTTTGACAGCCTGATCCTGCCGGCACTGACCGTCGGCCTTGGCCTGGCCGCCCTGATCACCCGTACTACCCGTTCCTCCATGCTGGACGTTATCCGCCAGGACTACATGAAGACGGCAAGGGCAAAGGGCTGCTCCGAAAAGCGCGTGATCTTTACCCACGGCCTGAAAAATGCGTTGATCCCCATTATTACGGCAATCGGCCTGCAGATGTCGATGGTCATTACCGGCTCCGTGCTGGCGGAGACCGTTTTCTCCTGGCCGGGCATTGGCCGTCTGGTCTATGACTCCATCGCCAAGCGCGATACGCCGATGGTCACCGGGGCGATCATTCTCTGCTCGGCCCTGATGTGTATCATTAACCTGTTCGTTGACCTGGTCTATGCGTTCTTTGACCCGAGAATCAAAGCGCAGTACAGCAAAAAGAGGTGAATGCCATGGATGAAAAGAAAACAGTAAAACGGAAATCCCTGGCTGCGGAAAAGTGGCGCCGCCTGATGAAGAATAAGGGCGCGGTGATCGGCATGAGCTTTCTGGTTGCCCTGGTGATCCTGGCCCTTCTCGCTCCGGTCATCTTCGACTATGACAAGGACGTTATCGGACAGAATATTTCCGAGCGTTTTACCGCACCCTGTGCAGCACACTGGTTCGGCACCGATGATGTCGGCCGTGACCTGTTTGCCCGCGTGATCTACGGCGCACGATACTCCCTGGCAATCGGTGTCGGTGCAGTGGCACTGGGCCTCTGCGTTGGCCTGATCACCGGCTCTCTGGCCGGCTTCTACGGCGGCGTGGTCGACTCGATTATTATGCGCGCCATCGATATTTTCTATTCGATCCCGAATATTATGACGGCAGTGGTTATCGTGTCTGTTTTGGGCACCAGTACAATTAACCTGATTATCGCTCTGGCCTTCTCCTGCGCAAGCTCGTTCGGGCGAATCGTCCGTGCTCAGGTCATGACGATCCGCGACCAGGAGTATGTGGAATCCTCCTATGCGATGGGCCTGCCTACCTGGAAGATCATCGTGAAGCATATCCTGCCGAACTGCCTTTCCCCGATTATTGTGCAGGTGACTCTGCTGATCGGTTCCACCATCATCTCTGCCTCTTCCCTGAGCTTCCTGGGCATCGGTATTCCGGCACCGTCTCCCGAATGGGGTGCGCTGCTGTCTGCCGGCCGCCAGTATATCCGCAGTGCTCCGTATCTTTGTGTCATCCCCGGTCTGGCAGTTATGCTGACCGTTCTGGCCCTGAACCTTCTTGGTGACGGCCTGCGTGACGCACTGGACCCGAAACTGAAGAAATAAGGAGGGCGTCATGGAAGAACAGAAAACGATCCAAAACGGAAACGAGCCGATCCTGGATATTAAGGACCTGACCGTGCATTATGTAACCGAGGACGCCGATGTCCACGCAGTCAACGGCATCAGCCTGCAGGTTGGCAAGCGCCGTACCCTTGGCCTGGTGGGCGAGACCGGTGCCGGTAAGACCACCACCGCAACGGCAGTGCTGAACCTTGTGCCGGATCCTCCCGGAAAGATCCTGAGCGGTGAGATCCTGCTGGATGGCAGGGACGTACTGAAGATGAGCGCCTCAGAGCTGGAAAAGATGCGCGGCAATGAAGTCGCGATGATCTTCCAGGACCCGATGACGGCGCTGAACCCCGTTATGACGGTAGGCGAACAGATCGGTGAAAGCATCATGCTCCACGAGAATATCCCGATGAAGGAAGCCGTGGAGAAGGCCAAAGAGATGCTGAAAATGGTCGGCATTGCCGAAAGCCGCGCCTACGATTACCCCCACCAGTTCTCCGGCGGCATGAAGCAGCGTGTGGTTATTGCCATTGCCCTGGCCTGCAACCCGAAGCTGCTGATTGCGGACGAACCCACGACCGCCCTTGACGTAACCATTCAGGCGCAGGTTCTGGAGCTGATGAAGGAACTCATCCGTGATCACGACATGTCCATGATCCTGATTACCCACGACCTGGGTGTTGTGGCTGAGGTCTGTGAGGATGTGGCAGTTATGTATGCCGGCCGCATTGTGGAACAGGGAACGGCAGATGATGTGTTTAACCGTACGCTGCATCCCTACACGGAGGGACTGTTTGATTCCCTGCCCAACCTGAAGCAGCGCGGCGAGGAACTCGTCCCGATCAAGGGCCTTATGCCCGATCCTTCCGACCTGCCTCCCGGATGCGCATTTGCCCCCCGCTGCCCGTATGCGACGGAAGCCTGCAGCCAGGCTGTGCCGGAACTGCGTAACCTCGGGGACAGCCCCACCCATTTCGTCGCCTGCCGCGCCTATGAAAATGCAAGCTTTAAGTTGAGGAGGAACAGCTGATGGGAAAGACAATGCTTGAGGTACAGAACCTCACGAAATACTTCTCTACCCCCGGCGGCCAGCTCCATGCGGTAGATGGCGTCAGTTTCTCCATTGAAGAAGGAAAGACACTGGGCATTGTCGGCGAATCCGGCTGCGGCAAGTC
>JAZRWD010000193.1:0-4264 GCA_045599525.1 Candidatus Limivicinus sp.
AGTCGTTCGTCCAGATAATTCGCGAGCAGAATTACCAACCGGCCACTGGTCATATCCCGGAAGTCGTTGGTTCGTTTTTCCCTCGCAGCCACTAAAAAGTTCTGAAATCTGATGATTTCAGGGCTTTTTCTTGTTTTTAACGTTATGCTATTCAAGCTTATAAACCAACAACAGATCCATATTGACCTTCTGCCCAACTTTCCCGTTTTCCCCTCTCGTTCGGCAATTGGGATCTAAGCGCATAAGAACCGTGGCTGATTTTTCATGAGCTCATTTCTGTGATATAATATACTGTTAGTCTCCCTTTGGAAAACTCCATAACCCCAGCTAATCGATACGGGAAACGTTATTGACGCAAAGAAACAGAATCCCGTCCGGTTGGATGAACGCAAGTTTTCTGAAGGCTACGAAAAGGAGAAACAGAATATGATAGATAACGAATCCGGATTGCCATTAATGAATGTTCAGGAAATCGTCAACCTTCTCTCCCGGGCGTATATCAAACTGATCCGGAATAACACGCCTCTCCGCAATTTTCCGTCAGTCATGTTGTGGGGTCCCCCGGGAATCGGTAAGTCTCAGGGTGTTCGGGAGATAGCAGAAACGATCCGGGCTAAAACAGGAAAGAAAGTGAATATTACCGATGTCCGTCTGCTGCTATTTAATCCTGTTGACCTTCGCGGCATCCCAACGGCAAATGCCGATAAGACACTTGCTGTTTGGCTCAGGCCACAAATTTTTCAGATGGATGCCGGGGTCGATACCATCAACATTCTTTTGCTGGATGAGATCAGCGCTGCCCCCCAAGCCGTTCAGGCGGCCGCATACCAGATTACACTCGACCGTGCTGTCGGAGAGCACAAGCTTCCGGAAAACTGTATCGTCATTGCTGCAGGTAATCGCGTCACAGACAAATCGGTAGCTTATAATATGCCCCGTGCTCTGGCGAACCGCCTGCTGCATATCGAGGTAAAAGGAGATGCCGACTCGTGGCATGACTGGGCAGTAAGTGAGGGGATCCACCCTTATGTTGTCAGTTACCTGGAATACAACCCGACTGCCCTGCTCCGTGCAGATGGTTCTGAGATGAGTCTTGCATTTCCTACTCCACGTTCCTGGGAAATGGTCAGCAATATTTTGAATAACATCTCCGATAATGTCGAGGCCGTGCGGCCCCTGATCACCGGTTGTGTCGGAGCCAGCGTCACCTATTCCTTTTGTAAATGGTGCACACTTTATCCCAACCTTCCCCCGATAGAGCGCTTTTTCTGCGGCGACAGCATCCGAATCGAAAATATGGATGAGCTTCGCATTGCACTGCGGGGGATGATGGTCGCCTATGCCAGAATTCACCCGGAAAAAGAACGGATCGACAATTCCATAGAATTTGCATTGAATCTTCCAATGGATTTTCGTCTGGGGCTTCTTCATGATTATCAGCTTATCCCGAAACTCCGTCCAATTCTGGCCGAGAACGCCATCTATCAGGATGCGGTAAAGGCAGGCTTGAAATGACAGACCGCAAGCGAAATCGTCTGAAGAGAAAGTTGCAGGAAGCCAGATACCGTCTCATTACGAGAGCACCTGAGATGGCATTTCCTTTGGTCAAACTGATCTATGTGGCTACAAAGGATGTCTACCATATGTCCACCAATGGTTTCTGCTTCTACTTTGACCCTGCATGGCTGGATAAATTACCTGCGTGGTCTCTCGATTATGCGCTCTGCCACCAGCTGATGCATATAAAGCTGAATCATCTTCAGCGTTCACGATTATACAGTGGCGACCGGTACCACTATGCCTGCAATATCATTGCCAACTCACACCTCGTTGAATATGGATTTGTCGAGGATAAACTGACAGGCATCGGAGAACTCCAACGGAATACATTATTCCCCAAAGTACCGGGAAATACCGTCACCCCGATGCAGGCCTACAAAATGACACCGTTTGACCCGTCGGAGTTATCTGCAAATCAACAGGCAAAAATACGAATCGATACGGATGTCTGGTGGGACAGACCGGATGACCGCGGAGAACAGGGAATTATCGTTCTCAGCCCGGACGATCCCGATCCGGACGACCTGATCCCTTCTGAGAGAATCATTGGTGAAATTGAGTATTTTTTTCATAATTGGACGGGAAATGAGTTGGAAATGGGTTTTGAAATTGACGTTGAAAAAAAAGACGTTAAAGAAGTTGATGACCTAGACGATTTCAACACCGAATATATTACCTGCCCCCAACCCAGCCTGAAAGAAGCAGTAATAAGCATCCGCAATCTGCGGGACCGGGATGAGGAATCCCGAGATGAAGAGAATCTGTCAGAGCGTGTTCTGCGGAGAGTTCGGGTCATTCCCAAAGACTGGCGATCTATTCTGAACCATTTCATTATGGACGAGACCCGTGATTATGATTTTACACCGCCGGACAGGCGGATGCAGGAACTGGACTTTTTTCTCCCGGATTTCAATGAGGATGCCACGCCAAGACTGAATGTCCTGTTTATGGTAGACATTTCCGGGTCTCTGCGGGATAACGATGTTGCAATGGCAGTGGCAGAACTTAATGCGGCTATTGAGCAGTTTAGTGGTATGCTCCACGGCTATATAGGGTTCTTTGACTTTGTTGTCCGAAGTGTCACACCGATAAGAAAAGGGAATGATTTGTGGAAGATGGTTCCCGGAAATGGCAGTGGTACAGACTTCGGCTGTATTTTCGATTATGTCAAAAAGAAAATGGCTTTCGATCCCCCATCTGAGATCGTAATCATGACCGATGGCAAAGCAGATTTTCCGGACTATTCGGAAACAATGGGCATCCCGGTTCTGTGGCTATTAACGACAAACAGGGTCCGCATTCCTTGGGGACAGGCTGCGTATTTCAGACGTTGGTAATGGCTTCTGTTCAGTTTTCTTTCCAGGAATACGGCAGCGGCCATTTTCAGCAAATATGCAAGCAGGATAACCATGCAGCAAATATGTATAATTTCTCTTTTAATTTGAATAGCCGTGTACTATAATCACTTTCTGTAAATATTTATTCACGGCCGCGTGTTGGCCGGAAAGTGTGACTGTATGAAAGAACGCAGGAAATATCTGGCGATATTTCTTATCCCGTCTTTGGTTGGAATTTTGCTGTTCATGGTACCGATCAGGCACGGTGCCGCAGGCCTTTTTGACCCGACCGGTGATATGACGATCATGGTAAAGCTCATTGCCGACGGAATGAGAGACGGCATTGGCTACGCCAATGTGGCACTGCTGTGTGCGGTTATTCTGTCTGTTTCCGCAATCATGAGCGTGCTGAGCCTGTTTAAGCCGCGGTTCATCATGAAAAACAGTCTGCTTAAGGAATGCTTTGCGTGCAGTCCGGGCTGGATCGTGATCCGGGCAATCGGAGCGGTATGTGTGTGGCTGACCTGGTACTTTGGGGCCGACTTCTGCGGGCATGAATCATCTTCCGCGATCGTGCAGGCAATATCCGGCGCAGATCAGGGCGCTCTTGCTTATGACCTGATCATCGGTCTTGTGTTTGTTTTCCTTATCGCAAGCTATCTGCTGCCGCTGCTTACGGATTTTGGTCTGCTGGAATACGTTGGTGCGCTGCTTACAAAGTACATGCGTCCGCTTTTCGGTGTCCCCGGCCGTGCGGCGGTTGACTGCATCACATCCTGGATTGGCGACGGTACCTTAGGTGTTATGCTGACCAGCAATCAGTACCTGAGCGGTTATTATAGTGCCAGAGAAGCAGCAATCATCGCCACACTTTTCTCGGCGGTATCCATAACCTTTTCCCTGGTCGTTCTGGCGCAGGTCGGGCTGACCCATATGTTTGGCGTTTTTTACCTGCTGGTGTGCGCGGTGGGCGTGATCTGCGCCTTTATCTGCCCGCGTATCTACCCGCTCCGTCTGAAAAAGGACAGTTATCTTGTTGAAGGCAAGGCGCTGCCGGATACCCTGCCCGATGGGTACAAAAGCGCGCATCGCTACGGAATAGACCTTGCGATAAAACGCGCATCCTCCTCCGGCAGTATAGGTGAATTCATTCTGTCCGGCACAAAGAACTGCGTGACCATGTGGTTCAGCATCCTGCCGACGGTAATGGCAATCGGTACACTTGCGCTGGTAATTGCAAACTATACTCCGTTTTTCAATTGGCTCGGGCTTCCGTTTTATCCCCTTCTCAAGCTTCTCGGTGTTCCCGAAGCAATGGAGGCGGCGAAGACTATGGTCGTTGGCTTTACCGACATGTTCACGCCGGC
>JAZRWD010000194.1:0-3865 GCA_045599525.1 Candidatus Limivicinus sp.
CCGGTAAGGCGGCCGTCCTTACTGTACAGACTCTGGACGCCAAACAGCACATTGGTGGACAAGATGACCTGATGCTCGTCCTCTTTCACCTGCAGGTAATTGTAGACGGATTCGCCTTCGTATATCAGGTCCTTCTCCCAGAAGGCAAAGCTGTCGGAACGGCCAAAGAAACAGAAAAGGAGAAAGAGCAGGAGGCTAACGAAAAGCCGGGGCAGGCTGACTCTTGCGCTGAGAAAATATGCTGTGGAGAGTAAGAGCAGGATCCCGGAAAAAATCAGAAAAGTGATGGACGTGCCTACCGAAGGAATCGTAACAAAGGTTGGCAGAAAGGTGCCCAGTATTGACCCGATGGTGTTGGCGGCGTTCAGCGTTCCGACGGTTTTTCCGCTGTCATCCAGACTATCCACGGTATATTTGACTAGGGACGGAGTAACGGTTCCCAACAGAAACAGGGGAAAAACGAAAATCAACATACAGGCGGCAAAGGCGGCCCAAATGAGAAACTGCGTATTAATGGAGAAAATCAGGACCGCAGAGATGCCAAGAATCACGTATTTCCCAAAGACGGGGATGGCTGCGATCCACAGAGCGGCAAAGAGAATACGGAGATAAAGCCTGTCCGGGTCCGGGTGCTTGTCGGCGGAACGGCCACCGTAAATGTTGCCCAGGGCCATCGAGATCATGATACATCCGATGATAATGGTCCATACGATCTGGGAGGAACTGAAGTAAGGGGCCATCAGCCGGCTGGCACCCAGCTCGACAGCCATGACCGACATGCCGGCAAAAAACTCTGTCAGATAAAGATACAGCTTGTTGTGAAGGATTGGGCGTTTTTTCATGGATAAACCTCGCTGCAATTTGAAATAGCAGATACTTTTGAAATACACAAGGAAAGAAGAGAAGTGTTCTGCAAAAGCTTTGCCTGATTATAACAGACGCTGCCCAAAATGAATAGCGGAAGGATTTGGATATTTCGAGGCAGCATCTTGCGGAAAGAAAAATGCTGTGATATGATACCGCAAATTATGAACGGAGGTGATTCTCTTGCGTATTACAGCAGAGACCCTGATCGGTGATATTCTGCAAAAAGACCCGGGTTACGCCGAGGTCCTGCAGGAATGCGGAATGCATTGTGTCGCATGCCCGTCGGCTGCACACGAGACCCTGGAGCAGGCCTGCGATGTTCACGACCTGTTTGTGGAAGATGTGCTGGAAGCCATCGAGGAATATAATGAAGCCTGCGAGCAGTGGGGCTGAGAAAAACCGAATATCACAAAAAACGGCCCGCATCCCGGTGAAGGGGTGCGGGCCGCTGCATATCTTACCGTCTTATGGTGCTGTCATAGTGTTGTGCAGGACAGGCTATTTGCGGTGATGATTGATCTGGGAGACCATCCAGTCGAAAACATCCCTGGTGTAGGCCTGCCATGAGGTCTCCCCGTGATGGCAGCCTTCCAAAATGGTCAGGGTCGCGTCGCCGCCATAGAGGTTGACATTCTCTACCAGACCCTGCATGGCCCTGCCATAGTTTTCGTAATCGTCATATTCGCTGCCGACAAAGGCCCGGATGGGGACCGGGGCGGCGATATCTGCGTAAAAGAGCATGTCGTTACTGCAACTGACAGGAATGGCACAGGAGAACAACTCCGGGTGATTGCAGATGAGATACCAGACGGCAATGGCCCCACGGCTGTGCCCGGTGATCACCACCCGGTCAGCATTGCACTGATACTCCCTTACTGTGTGGTCAATCAGGGAAAGCAGGGTGTCGGGAATCGGCCAGTCTTCCCAGGAGGCCACACGCGTGTTGGGGACAAGAAGGACAAAAGGAAAGTCATTCTCGTACAGAGAACGGGCCTGCTGCACGATGCCGCTTTCCGGCAGCGTGTCAGGCTCACCGATGTTTCCGTCGCCGTGAAGGAAAACGACCAGCGGCAGGTCCTGCTGCGCGTTTTCCGGCAAAAAGACCCAGTAATCCATCGTGTAACCTGTGTCGGGGTCTGCAAAAGTGTCAAAGAAATTTCCACCGGTAACGGGAATGCCGTCTTTGACAATGCGCAGGTCCGGTGTAGGCTCCGGCGTTGGTGTAGGTGAAGGCGAAGGCGAAGGGATCGGCGTGGGCAAAGGCGTTGCCTCCGGTGTAGGCAGGGGTGTCGCAGATGCCGGAAAAACGTTGCCGGTGCAGCCTGCCAGCAGGACAAGGCATAAAAGCAGGGCTGTACCGATAACTGCAAGGTGGGTTCGGCGTGTCATGTCAGTGTTCCCCACCATCCCAGCGGCGGTCTTCGGACAGGCCGGCACCGCGCTCCGAGGGATCGAGCGTTGAGAACTTCCGGGTGGGGGCTTCGTAAGCAGGGGAGGGGGCAGGACGGTCCTGGCGGGCCCGCTGCCGAGCCATGGCTTCGGCGCGGCGGCGCTTTTCTGCGGCACGTTTTGCCTGAAGGTGTTTGCGGCGCAGACGGCGGTAGCGCATGACCAGGGCGAGATAGATGCAGCCGAACAGAAGGAGAAGGACCAGAACGATGCGTACGAAGATATTCGAGAAGAAGGCCTGCAGGCGGAGCTTCAGATATTCGCTGCGGGACACATCCACTTTCTGCGTGTTCACCAGATTTACCCGTCCGTAGCTGACTCCGCCGATAATGATCTCTGCATCGGCAAGCTTCGTGTTGGCTTCGATGGGTGCAGTCAGGTCCTCTACATAAGTGATGGCCAGCTGCAGGTCATCCTTTGTCACATCATTGGGTACCAGATAGGTGATATCCTTTGCCGGGTGGAGGGCAACGGTGCCGTCTCCGCCGGAGAGGGCCACATTGGCATAGGCCACGGTCTCAGAGACGGTGAGGAAGGTCTGGTAGGCATAATTATCGAAGGCCCAGTCGTAGATGGTGCGGGAATCCACGAAGTTTCCGTAATCCTTGACATTTGCATTGGTATTGGGGCCTTCGCAGCCCATAACGACGGCAATCAGGTGGAGGTCACCCTTGCGGGCAGTGGAGATGAGGCAGTTGCCGGCGGCGCGGGTGAAGCCGGTCTTTACACCGGTGGCATAATCGTAACGGTAGCCGCTGCCGTATATGGAGTCAGTCGAAATCAGCGCGTTGGAGTTGTTGAGAACACGCTCGCCGACATAATTGGTCGGTGCAACGGTGTAGGAAGAGGTGTTGCAGATGGTCATGAACAGGGAATGCGTGACGGCTTCTTTCGCAATGAGGTACATGTCCTTGGCGGTGGAGTAGTGGTTGTCGTTCGGCAGACCGTTTGTGTTGGCAAAGTGGGTTCCGGTGCAGCCGAGTTCGGCGGCGCGGCTGTTCATCAGAGACACAAAAGCAGAAATGCTGCCACTGATATGAGAAGCAATCACGTTGCAGGACTCGTTTGCGGAGTGGACCAGTGCACAGTAAAGGAGGTCCTCCAGAGGCATCTGTTCACCCGGTGTGATGTTTACGGTGCTGCTGTCTTCGCTCAGGCCTTCCTTGACATCGTTTTGGGCAGTGACGATCGTATCCAGAGTGGTATCACCGCGTTCAATGGCTTCGATGGCCAAAAGGGCAGTCATGATTTTTGTCAGGCTGGCAGGAGCACGCTGCTCGTTTTCGTTGAAGGAATAGAGCAGTGCACCGGTTTCCAGGTCGGCCAGGTATACCGCGGCGGCACCCAGTGAGGGAGCTTCAATGGCATAGGCAGAAGGAGCAAGGACCGTGACCAGCAGGCACAGCAGAAGAAGCAGGGGGAAGATTCGGATTTTTTTCATTTTACTCTCCCGTTTTTTGCAGAATATGATATAGTAAAAACGAAACAATGCCAAAATTCGATAGAATCAATATTTTATTATACGGGCAATCGGGGTAAAATGCAACCG
>JAZRWD010000195.1:0-4012 GCA_045599525.1 Candidatus Limivicinus sp.
CGGATCTCTTCTGCTACAAAGGGAAAATGGGTGCAGCCGAGAACAATAGCATCGAGATGCTCCTCCCGGTATTCCCAGAGCAGTTCGTTCAGATAATTCTTCAGGTTAGGTCCGCTTGTATCACCGCGCTCGACAAAGTCCATAAGTCCCGGGCAGGCCAGCGGGATGACTTTCGCCTGATGCTGAAAACGATCCATCAGATTACGGAATTTGGTTTCCCGGACGGTCATGGGAGTACCCATTACCAGAACAGTTGGATGCTCCATAAACTCCGTTGCGGGCTTTAGTGCAGGCTCAATCCCGACAATGGGCAACTCAGGGTACTGCTCGCGTAGGCGGGCCGCTGATGCGCTTGTTGCGGTGTTGCAGGCAATAACTAAGGCCTTGCAGCCCTCTTCTACCAGATTCTTTACATTTCGTTCGGTCAAACGTCGGACCTCGTATAGTGTCTTTGTACCATAGGGGGCGTTTGCAGAATCACCGAAATAGATGTAATTTTCGTGCGGCAGGAGTTTTACCAACTGCCGCAGTACGCTGATCCCGCCGACGCCGGAGTCAATCACCGCTACCGGGTTCTCTGGACTTGTTTTGATTGTCATGCGTTTTGCCTCCCTTTGCATCAAGGCATTTTCTGTTTACACAATAGCAGAATCCGGAGGGATTATCAAGTGGCCTCCAATGACCGGACAAAGCTTAGCAAAAAAGGATACACAAATATTGTTACTCGTGTAATTGCAAAAAAGACGATAAAACAGCAGGAAAGTGGGGCTATTATTGGGTAATGTTGACAATTATCACAAGAAATGCTATAATCCGTGCGCTTAGCGTGTTGATTTGAAACAATAGGGGACTGATCTTTGGGGGCAGAGCTTGCTACTGCGATAGAAGAGTTCCGCTCCGAATTTGGTAACGGATTCCACCGACGCAGGGGGAAAGTGTTCAACGGCTGTGTTTGCCAACTTTTTTCCCGATGTGATGTGCGGTTTCATTCGTTGCTTTTTCATTTTCGATTTGTTCCTGAAAAGGAGATATTCCAATGAGCAAAAGAGAACACAGCAAAAAGTTTTCCTTTGGCATGTTTCTGGTTACCATCGGTATTGTTTATGGTGACATAGGCACATCACCGCTGTATGTCATCAAGTCTCTGGTAGAAGGCAACGGCGGCCTGAATACGATCGGGCAGGATTTTATCGTGGGCGCATTGTCCCTGGTAATCTGGACAATCACCCTGCTGACGACGATCAAGTATGTTTTAATCGCCATGAAGGCGGATAATAACGGAGAAGGCGGTATCTTCTCTCTGTACGCTCTAGTCAAGAAATGCGGTAAGTGGCTGATTGTTCCCGCAATGGTAGGCGGCGCAGCGCTTCTGGCTGACGGTGTTCTTACTCCGGCGGTCACGGTAACTACAGCGGTAGAAGGCCTGCGAAGCATCCCGCTGATGGATCGCTTCCTGGGACCCGGACAGGGAATCGTTGTTTTCATCGTTCTTGTTATTTTATTTGTGTTGTTTTCCATTCAGCATGCAGGCACCAGCAGTATCGGTAAGGCGTTTGGCCCGGTAATGCTGATCTGGTTCAGCTTTCTGGCCGTAACCGGTCTGTACAACATGTTGCAGCACCCGGTGGTACTGGCGGCCTTTAACCCGGTTTATGCTATTCGCATCCTGTTCAGCGATTACAATAAACTGGGCTTTATGATCCTCGGAAGCATTTTCCTTGCGGCTACCGGTGCGGAAGCTCTGTATTCCGATATGGGCCATGTCGGTCGTGAGAATGTGTATTTCAGCTGGCCCTTTGTTAAGTGCTGCCTGATCCTAAACTATCTCGGTCAGGGTGCATGGGTGCTCCGCAACATGTCGGATACCACTCTTCTGAACATGCTGGACATGAATCCGTTTTATATGATGCTGCCCGAGGTGTTGCGTCCGGTGGCAATCGTTTTAAGTGCAGCGGCAGCTGTTATTGCCTCTCAGGCTTTGATCACCGGGTCCTATACGCTGGTGGCTGAGGCTATCCGGCTGGACCTGATGCCGCACATGCAGATCAAATATCCGTCGGAAACGAAGGGACAGATCTATATCGGCACCGTCAACTCCATCCTCTGGATCGGATGCTCTGCCGTCGTGCTGTACTTCCGCTCCGGGTCGCGTATCGAGTCCGCTTACGGCCTGGCCATTACGGTCACGATGCTGATGACCACCCTTCTTCTGTCTCTCTATCTCTGGAAGATTCGCAACCGCCCGTATATCGCTCTGCCGGTCCTGGTGGTCTTCGGTGCAATTGAATCGGTGTTCTTTGTATCCAGCCTGAGTAAGTTTACCAGCGGCGGCTATGTGACTGTTATTATCGCCTGCCTGATCCTGGTCGTTATGATCATCTGGCGCAGAGGCACCACGATCGAAGACAGCTGCCGTACCACAGTGAATCTGCCCGACTATGTGGATGCTCTCCGCGCTCTGCGTGAGGACAGCAGCATCTCTTATACGGCCGGCAATATTGTCTATATCGAAAAGCCTACCGACACCGATGAAATTGACCGGGATATCCTCTACTCCGTCCTCGACAAGGATCCGAAGCGTGCCAAGGCATACTGGTTTATTTCTGTCCGCGTGACAGAAGAGCCATACGCACGCCGTTATCGTGTGAGAACCTATGGCACCGATTTTATTTTCCGTGTATGTCTGGAACTGGGCTTCAAAGAGCCGCAGTCCGTCAATGTCTATATCCGTCAGATCATCCGTGACCTGATGGAAAGTGGAGAAATGCCGCCGCAGAACCGTGTGCATTCCATCTATGGTCCCTCTGAGGTGGACACATTCAAGAACTGCCTGATTACCAAGCGGTTGCCGAAGGAAGAGAGCTTTTCCGCTTACGACAAAATTGTTATTCACAGCAAATATGCCATTCGCGAGATGCTGGGAAACAGTGCGCAGTGGTACGGGCTGGATGCCTTCACCCAGATCGTGGAGAATGTACCGCTGATGATCCCCAGCGTAAAGTCGAACGCCAAGCCATTGATCCGCAAAAAATAATAATAATTGATTTCCTGTTCACACGCCGAAGCGGGTACAACGCTTCGGCGTATTTTTTGACAGAAAAAAAGGAAATATCAGGTGTGCTTCTCATCGTTTTACCGAAATAAAGGATTCCGATTTCCTTTGTCTTGAAAAATCCTTCGCCTCGTGATAAATTATAGCTAATATCCGGAAGGATTCCGAATTAATCTGGAGGTATATACGAATGTTTGAAAATCTTATTGAAGTTCTGAAGGCCAATCCCCGCAAAATTGTCTACACCGAAGGCCCCGATGCCCGTATTCTTTCTTCTGCTGCACGCCTGAAGAAGGAAGGCTTCCTCACCCCGATCCTTGTCGGTAATGTGGAAGAGGTCAAGGCAGCTGCTGCAAAGGGCGGTTTTGATATTGAAGGTCTGGAAATCCTTGACCCGGCCACCTATGAAGGTATGGACGAAATGGTCGAGACCATGGTCGCTCTGCGCAAGGGCAAGATGAGCCCCGAAGATTGCCGCGCAAACCTGCTGAAGGGCAACTACTTTGGCACCATGCTCGTCAAGATGGGCAAGGCTGATGCACTTCTGGGCGGCGCAACCTACTCCACTGCTGACACCGTTCGTCCCGCACTGCAGTTGGTCAAGACCAAGCCGGGTGCCAACCTCGTTAGCTCCTGCTTCATTCTGGCCCGCGGCGACGAAATGATCGCTATGGGCGACTGCGCCATCAACATCTCCTATGAAGACACCCTCGACAAAGAAGGCAACGTGGTCCTCTCCGCAGCTGCCAAGCTCGCTGAGACTGCTGTTGAAACAGCTAAGACCGCAAAGGCCTTTGGCATTGATCCGAAGGTTGCCATGCTGAGCTATTCTACCAAGGGCTCCGGCAAGGGTGCAAATGTTGACCTGGTCCGCAATGCTACCGCTATTGCCAAGGAAAAGGCTCCTGAGTTTGCTATCGACGGCGAGATGCAGTTCGACGCAGCTGTTTCCCCCACTGT
>JAZRWD010000196.1:0-7421 GCA_045599525.1 Candidatus Limivicinus sp.
TTATTATTCTCAGTGTTCCGGAGATTGTGGCCCAGCCGCAGAATTATACCGGTGCAGCAGGCGATACTGTCCCGATGAGTGTGACGGCAACAGGTGTGGGCTTGAGTTACCAATGGTACATCAGCAAAAACGGCGGCAGCACATGGACTAGCCTAGGCACCTCTTACCGTACGGTGAGCTTCAGCTTTGAACTGACTACCGCCCGCAACGGCTATATGTACCGTTGTGTGGTGAAGGACTCTGCCGGCAATAGCGTGACTTCCGAAGCCGCAACCGTAACGATCTCTGCCGGACCGGTCATCACTGCCCAGCCGCAGTCCTATACCGGTGCAGAAAATGACACTGTACCGATGAGCATCACGGCAACGGGTACAGGACTGACCTACCAGTGGTACCTGAGCAAGAACAACGGCAGTACCTGGGCCAGTCTTGGCACCTCTTACCGCGCAGCTAGCTTTACTTTTGCACTGACTGCTGCCCGCAACGGCTATATGTACCGCTGCGTGGTGAAGGACTCCTCCGGCAATAGCGTGACTTCCGAAGTCGCAACCGTAACGATTTCTGCAGGCCCGGTCATCACTGTCCAGCCGCAGTCCTTTACCGGCGCAGAAAATGACACTGTACCGATGAGCATCACGGCAACGGGTACAGGACTGACCTATCAGTGGTATCTGAGCAAGAATAACGGCAGTACTTGGGCCAGCCTAGGAACCGCTTACCGCACGGCTAGCTTTACTTTTGCGCTGACCGCCGCCCGTAACGGCTATATGTATCGTTGTGTGGTAAAAGATTCCGCGGGCAACAGCGTGACCTCCGAAAGTGCAACTGTCCGTATTCAGTCCGGCCAATAATCTTGGTTTGGCAGCAACAAACAAATGAACCCATCGATTTCGCTGGAATATCGGCGAGAAAGGGGAAAAAATGAAAAAGAGCATACGAATGGCTTTATTATCCACTTTTGCCATCTGCCTTGCCGGTACGATTGCGTTGAACACAAGTATTCTCCATGCCAGTGAAGATTCCGATGCTTCGTATGATTTCCAGACGGAAAACGCAGATGAAGCGTCAGGCGATGTAGTACAGATGATAGAAGTCTTCTCAGAGCCGGAAGTGTTCGACGAAACAGAACCCGAGATTGTTGAAGCGGTTTCAGAGGCAGAGACAGAAGGTGAGGAAAGTGCAACCGACGTTCCAGCGGTAAACGAAGAGGAAACGCATGTAGAATCCCTGCCGAACGAAGAGACTGCAGAAGACGATCCGCAAGAGGCGGAAGACGCTGCAGGCGAAGCGGCCGATGAGGCAGAAATGAATAGCGAAACCGAACCTGAGGAAGAAGATAAAGAAAACGAAGAAGGCAGCGAGCAGGACGAAAAGAAGACAGAAGAGCGGGTATATAACGTGTATTCCTATTTCGTCAACTGCAGTGAAGGCCCGGTGAGCATCGGTAGCATTGGCTGTTGGATCTGTGAGATCGAAGGACTCATCGGAGACGAAACAATTACTTACCAGTGGCAGTTCTCAGCAGACAATGCGAGCTGGATAGACATTGGCGGCGCAAATGATGCAGCATACTACTTTACCGTAACGGAAGAAAATGCCGGTTATTTTTGGCGTGTTGTAGCAGATATTCAATAAAGTGCTAAGCTTCCGTTCTGGTTACTAACAATACTGCGGTGGGAAAGGAAAGCGTCCCTATGAAAAACGGAAAAAAGAAATTTCTGGAGCTGATACTGGCAGTGATCCTGCCTGCAGCATTGTGTTCGAATGTTGCTTTTGCAGACGTATATGTTTCAGATGGACAGTCGATTGGCGTTGTTTTGCCGGCATCAACCCGTAGCGAGGTGAAAGATGCGAAAGCTGCGGAAATACGGGTGATGACGACCGGCGGCACCAGAGAATATGATGGTACGCCATTTCGCGGAGGCGTTTTCGTGGAAGGCTTGCCGGAGGGCTTTGCGGTTCTTAAGGCAGAGACGAATGAGAAGGATTATGCCCTGAATGTAGATGATGGCGAGATTACGGTTCATGTCGGTGAACTGGTGATTGTCAACAGCGACGGCGAAGATGTAACCGATCAGCTGGATCTCTGTGTGATCGAGGAGGCAACTGTATCGGTTCTCCCGCGAAAGGTCACAATCGCTTCCGGTGATGCCATAAAGACGTATGACGGGACACCTCTGAAAGAGGAAGAAGCCTTTATTGTGGAAGGCAGCTTCATTGCTCCGGACAGCTTTCATGCTGAGATTACGGGTAGCCAGACACTTATCGGTTCCAGCGAGAATACCTTTACGGTAGAGATACTGGCCGACGGCAAAGAAATCAATTATGACGTAACACTGCTTCCCGGTGAACTGGAGGTCGTTCCTGCATTGCAGCAATTTGCGGGAATGCCGGAGGAATTAGATCCTACGCTGGTTGTATCGATGAGCTGCGAGGATAAAGACTATACATTAAATGAACCGGTCAGCTTTACAATCTCGGTGACGAATATTTATGCGGAACCGATGACTGCGACGCTTAACGGAGTCAATGGCCTGATTTTGGACCAGATGGTTATTACAGATATTGCCCCGGGTGAGACGGTATTTGCTGAAGGAACTTATGTAATTACGGAAGATGATGTCGAGGAAGGCAGCTGCGAGCCAACTGTATCTGTTGAGCTGGGTGATTTTGTCGTTTACGCGGATGTCCTGGTGTTTACTGTGGAACCGCAGGGGAGCCTGGTGCTAACGGTAAAGGAAACAGCGCAGCTGTCAGCCGGCAAAGTATATGCTCTGGGCGAGACGGTACTCTATTCGGTTACCGCGGAAAACACCGGTAACATAGAGCTGACAGATATTCGTGTCACGAATTCGCTGAACGGAGAGGAACTGCAGCTTGAACTTCTGCATCCCGGTGAGGCGCATGAACTTGTATTCTCGTATGTGGTAACGGAAGCAGATATCCTACGCGGAGCTATCCGGTATTCCTTTACCTGTACTGCTGAGGTGCCGGAAGGGGTTACCTCAAGTGAAATCTTTCCAGCTGTCGGGGAGAGCAGCACGGAAGCTGTGAAAGGCAGGCTAACGATTACAGAAAGTGCAAATACTCCGGATAACGGCAGAAGCTTCACGATGGGCGAGACCATCCGGTATTCAATCTATGTCGAAAACACAGGTAACATTACCCTGTCCAATGTAGTGATTACCGACGAACTGTCTGGTGAGAGCCTGTTTCTGGGTAGCATTGCCCCAGGTAAAACGGCAACAGCAAATACACAGCATGTCGTCAGCCATGAAGATACAATAACCGGTTATGTAAGAAACAAGGCCACGGCCACGGCGGAGAATCCTGCAGCTGTGAAAGAAAGTGCCCCGGCTCCGGAGATCCTCCCCGGAGAAACAGAGGTTCCGGTAGCAGCAAATGCCATTTCTGTCTTCGTTCGTCAACAATGGGATGATCAGGGGGATATCGATGGCTTACGCCCCAATCAGGTTACAGTTCGGTTGCTGGCAGATGGAAGCGATACAGGTAAAATACTTGTTCTGCAGAACGGCAGCTGGGAAGGTTGGTTTACCGATCTACCCGAGGCTGCTGACGGAAAACGGATTACATACACGGTTACGGCAGAACCGGTAGTAGAATACAGCTCTACGGTCTCTGGCACACAGCAGACGGGATATCTCTTGACAAGTGTGCACGAACGGGAGTACATTACCGTCAGTGGTTTCCTGAACTGGCACGATGGCGATAATCGGCGGAATACCCGCCCGGTCAGTGTGACTGTCCGGCTGTATGAAGATGGGCGAGAAATTGCCGCTAGAGTGATTACGGAAGCCGATGGTTGGGCATGGAACTTTGGTTCTTTCCCTGTGTTCCGGAATGGTTCCTGTGTAGAATATACCATCGGAGAGGATGCAGTTCCTGGTTATTATGTTCTTAAAGATGGCTTCAATATTACCAACAGCACCACTCCGAGAACCGGTGATGGTAATTCCATCAGCCTTGCAATGTTCGGTTTTGTGAGCAGCCTTGCAGCACTTGGGAGTATCGGCATAGCTATGCGGGGAAAACGCGGTAAAAACAGGGATAAATAAATCGAAAAGGAATCCCCTGACGGCCTGCTGGCCGACAGGGGTTTTCCAAACTCTGCTGGGGGTAGCATGAGAACAAAATTTACAAAATTTGATGCCCGTAAGCCGGTATTGTATCACAGTCTGTTGGAACTGATTGCTTTACTGCTGGTTTTGGGACTGATCATGTCCCTGTTTCTGGGTGTTTCAAGGGTCAGTGGAAATTCTATGTTGCCAACCTGTAAAAGCGGGGAAGTATGTCTTTATGTTCGCCACGTAAGGGAGCTCCGGCGAGGGGATGTTGTCGCAGTGCGGATGGCCAGTGGGGAACAGGTCATCAAACGCATTGCTGCGGTTCCCGGCGATGAACTGCGCCTGGAAGGCGGAGTTTTGTTTGTCAACGGAGAAAACGAAACGGGTGCTCCGACACAGGGAGAAACACGGCCTCAGGTTGATGTGGTGCATTACCCCTATACTGTGGAGGCTGGCCGTTACTTCCTGTTGGGAGATAACCGGGAGGTGTCTATCGATTCTCGAACTTACGGCACAGTGAGCGAAAGCCAGATTTTAGGCAGAGTGATCGGGAAATAACCGGTTCGAAAGAAATCTTTGTTCTAGGAATACTATCCACCAAGAGGGTACTGGATTATTGTTCCCGTACCTACTTGCCGTCTGCGGGAGCTTTCCCAACAGTTGCGATTGATTACAGTAAGGTATCCGGCAAAAGCAGTTGTGTATGCCTTATTATCAGTGTTTTTTCATTGTACTGATTGACAATTATCAATCGAGAATGGTATCATTCTCCTTGATAGATTCGGCCTGTTGCTATGGCCGGACCAATATTTGAAAGGGGTTTTTCCTATGAACACTATCTCCCGCAGAAGCTTTCTGAAGGGTGCTGCTGCATCCGCTCTCAGCGTTGGCATGCTTGGCATGCTGCCCGCTGTTTCCTTTGCTGATGGCGAAGAGACTCTTGTTCCCTCCACTTCTCTTGAGACCGATGTCGCAATTATCGGTGCCGGTGCTGCTGGCCTGACAGCCGCTATGGGTATCGTTGATGCTGGTCTGTCCTGTATCGTAGTAGAAAAGGGTGCTAACGTTGGTACCTGCAACGCTTCTATGGCCGGTGGCCCGGCAATGGCAGAGACCTGTGTACAGGCTGCCGAGGGTGAGACCGTTTCCGTTGAAACGCTGTTCAAGTATATGTATGATTTCTCTAACATGACCGTTAACGGCAGCCTGCTGCGTAATGTTATCGGCTGCGGCGGACCGACCGTTGACAAGATGGTTGAAGTTGGTGTAGAGATGTATCTCCGCCCGGACGTTTACGGCGCAGGTTTCCGTGCACGTCATGGCTTCAACCAGGGCGGCGTGGCTCGCTTTGCTCCTATCCAGGAGTATGTTGAAGCAAACGGCGGCTCTTTCCTGTTCAATAACGCCGGTGCAAAGCTGATTCAGGATGGCGACACCGTTACCGGCATCCTCTGCGTAGATACCGAGTCTGGCGATGTTACCCAGATCAATGCCAAGGCAGTCCTGATTGCTACCGGCGGCTACCTGGGCAACGAAGACATGATTCATGAGCATTTCGGGAACATCAAGCTGAACCCGCTGGGAAACACCAAGTCCGACGGCGCAGGCATCAACATGGTTCTCGAAGCCGGCGGTATCAAGGATCGTAACTGGGCCATCTGCGGCAATGAATTTGCCGGTTCTAACCAGAAGGCCGGTGGCTGGTGGTTCAACTTCAACCAGAACTTCAAGTGGCCCGTATACGGCGGACTTCTTGTAAACCGCAACGGCGAGCGTTTTATGAACGAAGAAATCTTTGCCAAGAAGGCACTGAGTCTTGGCGGCGAGGCTTCTGTACGTGAAGGCCTGTTCTATTCCGTTATTGACGAAAAGTATATGCAGGGTGTTGCAGAGAAGGGCATCGTTGAGTATCTTGGCGGCAACCTGGAGAACTGGTACGTTGGTGTTATGTCCATCGGCGATGCAAAACTGGATCAGGCTCCCGAGACGGTTCAGGAAGCCATCGACCAGGGTTGGGCTTACAAGGCAGACACCATCGAAGAGCTGGCCGAGTACTTTGGCCTGACGAATCTGCCCGAAACAGTTGCTGCTTACAACGCAGCCTGCGAATCCGGTATGGACGAGCAGTTCTATAAGGATCCTATGTTCCTGCAGCCTGTGGCAGAAGGACCCTTCTATGTCTTCGAGTATGAGCCCAGCGCATGGTGCACCTTTGGCGGTGTAAAGGTTGACAACTGCCTGCGTGCCATGAATGCTGATCAGCAGGTCATCCCTGGCCTGTACGTTGCAGGCGTTGATGCCGGCTCCATGTACACTAGCCCCTATTACATCAATGAGGGCGCAACCCTTGGCCTGTCCTTCGCCTCCGGCACCTATGCCGCGAAGAAGATCGCCGAGTACATTGGCTAAAATATAATTCCGTAAACTGGAGGAGGCAGACCCGAATGGGTCTGCCTCCGTTGTAATTATGCAGATATGTGGAAAACAATGCAGGAAGGACAATAATCCAGTTCTTACGGACTCTATCCGAAGGAAAATCAGTTCTTCAGGCTGCGGAGAGTCTCAAAGGGGTTCTCGCCGACACCACTGAGCGTGATAAAGCCAAGGCTACTGTCAACATGCTCGGCCATAGCGGAACGGGCATACTCAGGCATGTGAAGGCGGATAGCGTTTACGACGGAAAGATGGTTATACTTAACGCTGGGAAGCTGGAGATTCTGTTCATGGTCGGCACGTGCAATAAATTCTGTCATGGAATACTGATACATGGTGAGACGGGGGAGCAGATGCTCGTAACTGGAGATGATGTAAGGGTTTCCACAACTTTCGATGATCATGCGGTGGAAGGGCATGTCGGTGTCTTTCATGCCACGGATATCACGGCGTTCGACCGCATCCGTGAAAGCCTCTGCAAGGTCGGACAGGCGTTTGAGCTGGGCACCGGACACGGTGAAAGCACAAAGTGCCGCTGCTTCGCTCTCCAGGGCTGAGCGGACGCGGTACAGATCCATCATATCACGCATGGTGAGGTCAATAACGTAACTTCCGTTGATCCCCGGATGGTTGACTACGTAGCCAATCTCTGTCAGGTGGGCGACCGCTTCAGCAACCGGTGTACGGGAAATGCCAAGGGTTGCTGCAATCTGGTTCACATTCAGCTTGGAACCCGGCGTCATATGAAGTTCAACAATCTGCTCATACAGCAGGTGCTCTACAGCTTCTTTTAAATGGGCTTCAGGATGCTCTGCCATGAAACGGTCAAGGGAATGTTTATCCATGATTGTAATAACTCCTGTTTTATCGGTGAGGAAGTGCAACGGATTTTTTACCGGTTAA
>JAZRWD010000197.1:0-11762 GCA_045599525.1 Candidatus Limivicinus sp.
CTCGACAGCTGCGTTCACCACTGCCGCCTGTTCGGACTGCTGCACTTCTGTAAGCTCTTCGCTTCCCCGCGTCAGCTCAGGCGGTGTTTGCAGAACACGGAAGGCCACCATACCGCCAACCAGCAGGCCAGCCACCATCAGTCCAAGCAGCACCTGCCCGAAGCCGGATTTCTTTTTTCTTCTTCGACTCATAGCCGTTTCCGTTGTCGTTTATTCGCCGGGGTTATCCGACATGGTCTTGCCCATATTCCAGAGACGGCCGGCGATCTGCGCTGCGCCCAGCCGCTCGTCCGCACCGCTAAACTCAATTTCTGCGGTATGGCAGCCGCAATCCATGCACATGACATAGAAGGCCCAGCCGCCAATTTCCTCCAGAAGGCCGGCACCACCGCAGCGGGGGCATTCAAAAAGGTCTATCTGAGAGTAAATATCTTCCATTGCTTTGTTCTCCTGTTGCATATTTTGTTTATTATATCCCAGTACTGTAAAAATTACAACCGTTTCAGTCCCTGCTGCAGAAATACACCTTTTTGAATACAGACCGTTCTGTTACAGCATTTTGAGGAAATTATTTCCTTTGCTTTGCCTTTTTTGGTCAGTTTTCGCAGTTCGTCGAATTTCAGACATACGACCTCTTTCCGCATATTGTTTTCACAATTTTGAGTCATTACAATATTGTTGATTTAATCAACAAGCAACCAATTTTTGCTGCAAATGCGGTTTTTCTCAAAATAATCTTTTGTGTTTGTGAGGAAAGAACATGAAAAATACATTCCGCATTCTCGGTGCGGATTTTCTGGCGCTGGCAAAGCAGTTTCTGGCTATGTCCATTGTCGTTGCCCTGCTGTTCATCCCTGCACTATACGCCTGGTTTAACATTTACGCCAACTGGGACCCTTACGGGAGCACCGGGAATATCACGATCGCTGTAGCCAGCGAGGACGAGGGCTATGTGGTGGACGGCGAACGGGTCTATAAAAGCACGGCACTGATGGAGCAACTGGCCGCTAAAGACAGCATCCACTTCGTACTGTATGACGACGTGCTTGATGCTCTGCGGGATTGCGAGGCCGGTAAGTGCTACGGTGCCATTATCCTCAACCGGAATTTCACCCGAAACATGTATGACCTGGCCACAGCCGTCACCTACCCGGAAACCACAGTCACCTTTTACGAGAACTTCAAGTTGAATCCGGTTGCAAACAAAATCACGGAATCCGCTGCCTCTTCTGTCGTCACTTCTGTGCAGACGGCCTATTTCCAGGCTCTGTTTGAAACCATCTTCCGTGGGATGGGAGAATTCACGGAAAAAATCGATCTGGAGAAGATTGGTGCAGAGATTCTCGGCACGCTCCAGCGCCTGCGCAACGCAAGTGTCCGGGCAAGCGAGTTGCTGGCTCAATTCTCGGAAATGAGCCAGGGGCTCGCCGAAGAGCTGCACAATTATGATGCCACCGGCGCCGCAAACCAGCTATACAGTGCCGGAAACAATATGCTGGCCGTCGCAGAAGATATCCACGCAGCAGAGGGAAATTACCTTGCGGCAATGACCTTTGTTTCCGCAGTGATCAGCGACGCCTACGATGGCGTTATTTATGTTCCAGACCCCATTATGGAGGAATGGAAAAGCTTCGAGACCGGATTGCTGCAGGAGATCATCGACTTCACCTATACAATGATGCCCCCTGACGATGAGAATGCGCAGGTCATCCGTGACCTCGCCCAGGAAGCAATCGACGCCATCGCCGAGCTTGGTCCGGTTTTTGTGGATCTCAGCGACTTTACCGCCAAACTGGACAACCTGACCACCATACTGGACCGTTTACTCAGCGCAATGGGTACTTTGCAGTATGCCGGTCTGTCTATTCTGGACGGAGCAGGAAACTTTTCCGGCATGCTCAGCACCGTGCTGACCAATGCAGGCTCGACCCTGGACACATCGACCGCTATGGCTCATTCTGCGGGCGACACCGTGGAAGCGCTGGATGACACCCTGGCCTATGCCCGCAGCGCTCTGGCCCGCCTGACCGAAAACCTTGACGCGCTGATTGCTAAGGCCGAGGTGCTCAATGACGCGGAACTGATCGCTATGATGGATAATCTTTTTCACGGTGACGGTTCGGAATTCGCCGAGTTTCTCGCCTGCCCCGTAATAGTCGAGACGGAACAGCTGTACACTGTTTCCTCCTACGGTACTGCAATGGCCCCGTTCTATTCTACGCTGGCCATCTGGGTCGGCTGCGTTGTTCTGGCCGCTGTGATCAAAACTGAGGCGCACCCTCGTGGGCTAAAGGGCGTCACAGAAAACCAACTGTTCTGGAGCCGTTTTCTTCTGTATCTGATCCTCAATGAAATCCAGACTGCCATAATCATTGCCGGTGATATATGGCTTCTCCATATCTCCTGTGTAGACGTGCCGATGCTGTTCATCGCCTCTGCATTCACTTCCTTTGTTTTTACCGCATTTATCTACTCAATGGTACTCGCCTTTGGGGATATCGGCAAGGCTATCGTTGTTGTCATTATGGTTCTGCAGATTGCCGGCTCAAGCGGAACCTATCCCATCGAAATTCTGACCGAAGTCTTCAGCAGGCTTTACCGCTTCTTCCCGTTCCCCTATTCCATTGATGCCATGCGCGAAGCAATCTGTGGCTTCTACGGAAACGACTTTTGGAAATATATCGGTGAACTGATGGTCTTTGGGGTGATTGGTCTGTCCATCGGTCTGTTTGTCCGAAAGCCATTCATCCGGGTCAATGCCTTTGTGGAAGAAGAAATGCATGAATCGGGGGTACTCTGAATGGAAAATCAACCTTTCCGCACCACGCAGCCTTCCCACGGAACGGTTTCTGTAGAGCAGAAAGCCTTTGAGGATTTCAAAGAGTATGCTCTTCGCGCCCATGAGCTCTGCCGCTATCTTTTGCAGCTGGCCATGGTCGTGTTTTACGCCCTGCCCTTTGTTTTACTGATTTTCCGCACCATGACCGGAACTGATAAGGTCGTGATTTTACTGATATGGATCCTGTTCATGTTTGGGCTGGCTATCTTTTTAATTTTCGTCTCCTTTTTCGATAAGCGCCTGAAGCAGCGCTCAGAGGAGCTCTACAACACCCCGTTGGACGAGCTGGGCGTTATCGGCCCCAACTCTGCCCTTCACCGTGAGCTTCAGGAACAGCTCAGCGCGCTGCGCAATGATTCCCGAAATCCCGATATCATGGAGGAATCCGTTACCGAATCTGCTGCTGAGCATTGCAGGGACCGCTCATTTCTCCTTACGGATCTTGTGGCGCCGCAAAACCTGGCGGGCGATCGATCCCCCGTGGTCCTTGCTTCAGCCGCATCAGCCCAGACCGCTTACACACAGACAGCCTCTGTGCCTGTCGATGAATCAGAGGTACAGATATGAAGAGAAAACCATCAATTGCATCATGGCGAAAACCCCGCAGGCGCTTCTTTTCCCTGCGGAATGTATTTGGCGTGATCCGCAGCGACGCACACCGCATCTTCCGGAATGTTATTGTTCTGGTCATTCTGTTCGGGCTTTGTGTTGTCCCCTGCCTGTACGCCTGGTTTAATATTTTCTCCAACTGGGACCCCTATGGTATAGACGCCACCTCCCGTATTCGTGTTGCCGTAACCAGCGAGGATAAGGGCGCTTCTCTCCTGGGCCTGGAACTGAACCTGGGTGAACAGGTCGTAGAGGCCCTGGAGGCGAACGACAGCATCGGATGGGTATTTGTAGACTCCGAAGAAGACGCTCTTGAGCTCGTCCGCAGCAGTAATTGCTATGCCGCACTGATCATCCCTCCGGATTTCTCCGAAAATGTAGCCGGCATTGCTGCACTGGACTTTGAACACCCATCCCTGCTGTATTACGAAAACGACAAGAAAAACGCCATTGCGCCAAAAATCACCGGAAAAGCCAAAACTGCTGTTCAGGAACAGGTCAATGCAACTTTCATTAAAACCATCATGAAAGACGTGGCTACTGTTCTCTCGATTCTGGATGCCAACGGACTGGATTTCAGTGACACCGTTGCCAATATGGCCGCTGATCTGCAGGAGCTTTGCTCTACAATTGAAGAGACCGCACAATTGCTGGATTCTCTGGGGCGGCTGGCTTGCTCTTCCGGTAACACACTGGACGCTACTGCAGACTTTTTGGATAACTTTACTGCTACATTGGATTCGATTGGAACCATGAACGGAGCTATTGGGGATGCCGCAGCTAACGTCGCGGGAGACCTGATCAGTACCGCTGAAGACATTTTCAACAGCCAAAGCTGGAGCGGCGACATCGATGCGGCTATCGAAGAGCTGCAGGCGGCCGTCGATGAGTTTCTGAACACCTATGCGTCTAACCTGACCGGCCCTCTGCTGGAAGCTGCCAACCGGCTGAGTGACGGGTTAGCAGAGGCCCGCGCCGCCATTGACCACGCCCACGACGTGCTTTACGGACTGTCCCCGAAGCTGCGTACAGGTGCAGTGACGTTACTCGGTGCACAGACGGACCTATATGCTTCCGCAAAAAGCCTGCGTGAGACCATAACCAAACTGGAAAAAGCCGCAGAAACCCTTAATGCTCTCGCTGACAGCGAATATCTGGAGGAACTGACGGAGGCCCTAACTTCCAACAGTGGCAATCTCACCACCTATTTTGCCTCTCCGATTAAGATGAAGACGGTTGTTCTGTATCCGGTAGAGAATTACGGTTCCGTCATGGCTCCATTCTACACCGTACTCGCCCAGTGGGTCGGTGCGCTGTTCTGCGCTGCACTGCTGAAAGCCCGTGTCCGTAAGCAGGACTTTCCCGCTCCGCTCTCCCTTCCGGAGGAATTTGTCGGACGCTACGTCCTTTTCTTCTGCATCTGCATGATTCAAGCGCTTGTCACGGCACTGGGTGACCTGTATTACGTTGGTATCTACTGCCTTCACCCGGGACAGTTTATTCTGGGTTGCTGTGTCACCGGGTTGTGCTTCTCACTAATCAATTACTCCCTGCTGTTCTCTCTGGAGAAGATTGGTCTCGGAACTTCCGTTATCCTTATGGTCATTCAGGTTGCCGGTTCCGGCGGTTCCTATCCTGTCGATGTTCTCCCGCCAATTTTCCGCATTCTTTATCCCTTCATGCCCTTTAACTATGCAATGAATGCCCTGCGTGAGGCAGTCGCCGGAACCTACGGCGATTATTATCTGCATGACATCCGAATGTTGGGTCTCATGGCTCTGGCCTTCTTTATTCTCGGCCAGATTCTATACTATCCTGTTCACTGGCTCAACAAGAGGATTGCCGAGAGCGCCCTCAAAAGCGAGGTATTGCTGTAAAGCAATGTGTCCCGAAAGGAAGTTTTGTATGAAAAAGCTCTTCTCGCTGCTCCTTTGTGCAGCCCTTTCCCTAAGCCTGCTGGCCGCCTGCAGCAGTGATTACCCTGTAATTGACCGCAAACTGGATATTGCCGGCCTCATCAACGCATGCTTTGCCGGAAGCGGCTATAGCATTGACCTGCCGAGCGCAGAAATCACCGTTTCGGCCGTTGCCGACCGTATGAGTGTTGACATGGACCAGTCGGAAAAGGCAATTGATTCCATACGTGCCGCCGTACGCAAGGCAACCTCCACCGGAAGCGGCCTGATCGGTACTTGGAGCGGCAAAGTTGACATCAGCCCGGCAATCTGTGCCTGTCTGGTCGAAATTCCGAAAATTACCGTATCCGATTACTTCCACGATATTTGGGTCGATGCCGAACTGACCTTTACGGAAAACGGTATTTACATGCTCCGCTTTCCAAAGGAATCGGTAGTCAGAGCACGTGAGCAGATGCTCGCTGCCGGAGCTGCCACAACCAAGGGGTATCTGTCCTCCAGCGGGTCTGCTGTCGCCAAAATTGTCGGCAGCGCGCTGAGTGATGACTCAATATCGGACATTCTCTTCTATGTGGTAAATTTTGCTGAATCGATGCTGGAAAGCGGTTCAGCGGGCTACTACTCCGTCAGCGGCTCAACCCTGACACTGGATGACAGCCATCGCTTTACCTTTACGCTGGAACTTGCCCCTTCGACGTCTGCTCCCGTTTCATCTGCACCGGAAACAAACGAAAAGAGTGCACAGACACCGGCTTCAGAAGTAAATGATTCTGACGAAGCCGCAAAGGAAGAAACGTCCTCCATCCCGACCGGTGACCGGCTGATTCTGACACCTCTTTCCAAAAATATGGAGGGTATGGCCTCTATTCTGGCTCAGGGCGCCGAATTCGCCCGCTGATTCATAGCGAAATGCACAAGACAGCTCCCCGCTCTGTCACGAAGGCAGAACGGGGAGCTTGTATTATCTTTTATTATGCGGTTTTTGGTGGCTTTATCGTTTGGTCCCCGTTATTTACCGCATCGACCGCAGCCGATGCATTTCCCGTCGCAGGACGGGCAGGCCGAACCGCAGCAGGAGGAGCCGTTTTTCTTCCTACCGCTGGCAAGCCGCAGGGCACCATATACGATACACACAATGATAAGCAGCAGAAGGATGTCGACAGGTTTCATACTTGTCCTCCCCCGGCTAAAACAGTGCCAGACCAATCAGCCGTACCAGTAATGCGCCAAGCCAGGCGACAGCACATTGCCAGAGGATCAGGCCCGTCGCCCAATGGCCGCCCAGCTCCCGGCGGACCGCTGCAATTGCCGCCACGCAGGGCGTATACAGCAGTGAGAACACAAGTACCGTGGCGGCTGTCAACGAAGACATAACATTGGCAACCTGTCCGGCAAAGAGGACCTCCAGTGTGGATACCACACTCTCTTTGGCCATAAAACCGGAGATCAGCGCTGTGCAGATACGCCAGTCCCCCAATCCGATGGGGCGGAAGATTGGCACCAGGACGCCGGCCAGCATAGCCATGATGCTGTCTGCAGAATCCTCCACCATATTCAGGTGCAGGTCAAAGCGCTGCAGGAACCACACGCAGATCGTTGCCAAGAGAATGACCGAGAAGGCCTTCTGCAGGAAATCCTTTGCTTTCTCCCACAGCAGGCGGGCAATGTTGCCGGCAGTTGGCAGCCGGTAGGTCGGCAATTCCATGACAAAGGGAACGGCTTCGCCGCGGAAAAGAGTGTGGTTATACAACACAGCCACCAGTATGCCGGTGAGAATACCCAGGAAATACAGGCCGGTCATCACAATACCGCCCTTCCCGGGGAAAAAGGAGCTCACAAAGAACGCATATATGGGCAGCTTTGCCGTGCAACTCATGAAAGGGGTAAGCAGGATCGTCATGCGGCGGTCGCGGTCACTCGGCAGGGTGCGTGTCGACATAACAGCGGGAACTGTACAGCCGAAGCCAATCAGCAGCGGAACGATGCTCCGGCCGGAGAGCCCCAGCTTGCGGAGCAGTTTATCCATAAAGAACGCAACGCGGGCAATATAGCCGGAATCCTCCAGCATAGAGAGGAAAAAGAACAGTGTAACGATAATCGGCAGAAAGCTCAGGACACTGCCCACTCCGCTGAATATGCCGTTGATGATCAGGTCGTGTATGGCTTCATTTACCCCCAGCTGAGTCAATGCAGTATCACAGGCAAGCGTAACTGCGTCCACACCCCACTGCATAATATTTTGCAGAAATAGGCCGATCACATTAAAGGTGAGATAAAACACCGCTGCCATAATGAGAACAAACATGGGTATGGCAGAATACTTGCCGGTCAGAATACGGTCGATGCGGCGGCTCTGCATCTGTTCCCGGCTCTCATGCGGGCGAATGACCGTTTCCCTGCAGACTTTTTCAATGAAGGAAAAGCGCATGTCAGCCATTGCTGCGCCGCGGTCCAGTCCGCGCTCGTTTTCCAGCTGAATGACGATATGCTCCAGCAGTTCTTTTTCATTCTGGTCCAGTTGCAGGCGATCCAGAATCAACGTATCCCCTTCGATCAGCTTACTTGCCGCGAAACGGACCGGAATATTCGCACGGCTGGCGTGGTCATCGATCAGGTGGATAATGGAATGTATGGCGCGGTGCACAGCCCCATCATGGTCGTTTTCATCGCAGAAGTCCTGCCGGCCAGGCCGTTCCTGAAAGTGGGCAATATGAATGGCATGGCGTACCAGCTCTTCCACACCCTGATTTTTCTTTGCCGAGATTGGCACAACAGGGACGCCCAGAAGTCTTTCCAGCTCGTTGACATCGATTGCGCCACCGTTCCCCGTAACCTCATCCATCATGTTCAGGGCGATGACCATGGGCAGGTTCATCTCCAGAAGCTGCATGGTCAGGTAAAGGTTGCGCTCGATATTGGTGGCATCCACAATGTTGATGATTGCGGAAAGCTTCTCGTCCAGGACAAAATTACGGGAGACGACTTCCTCCGGGCTGTATGGCGACAGGGAATAAATGCCCGGCAGGTCAGTAACGCGGGTGTTCGGCTGGTTTTTTATCGGGCCGTCCTTCCGGTCAACAGTTACACCGGGGAAATTGCCCACATGCTGGTTGGCGCCGGTCAGCGCGTTAAACAGAGTGGTCTTGCCGCAGTTCTGATTGCCCACAAGGGCATAAGTTAGGAGCGCATCATCCGGCAGCGGGTTTTCGTCTTCCTTTGAATGGAAGCGGCCACCCTCGCCAAAGCCGGGGTGCTCTGTTTTTACCTTGCGCTTTGCTGCGGTGCTTCCGTTCTTTTCCTTTTCCGTTCCGCTTTCGGCTCTTTTCGAAGCCCGATCCTGAAGCGGAGTAATATCTATTTTTGCGGCGTCATCCAGGCGAAGCGTCAGCTCATAGCCGTGGATGTTCAGTTCCATCGGGTCACCAAGAGGTGCCAGCTGAACGACGGTGACCTCTACACCGGGAATCACACCCATATCCAGAAAATGCTGGCGCAGGGCACCCTCGCCGCCAACTGTATTAATCACAGCACTCTTGCCGACAGGCAGTTCTCTGAGTGTCATAAAGGAATCTCCTTTCCGCCGAAGTAATCCTTACCTCGGCAGTTAGCCTTGGTTAACTATACCATTGCCGCTATCGTTTGTCAATAGACGCCACCCCGGCAACGAATTTCTCTCTTGTCTCTCTGCCCGTTTTCGTAATATAATCCCCATGCGTAGACGCCGTCTCCATTCCCCGTGTCGCTTCGCTGTAGTTTCCGCCTGCGCAAAGAAATGATTTTTTCTTCCATCGCTGACTGTGAGGTATTATGAACAAAACAGGATCCTTTTTGCAGAAAAACTGGGTAGTCGTGCTCCTTGCCGGCTTTTGCTGCCTGCTCTGGGGCAGCGCTTTCCCCGTGATCAAAATCGGTTACCGTGCTTTTCAGATTTCTGCGGATGATACTGCCGCACAGCTTCTGTTTGCCGGCTGCCGCTTCACCTTGGCCGGTATTCTGGCCGTGCTGATTGGCAGCGCCGCGGGCCGCCGCTTCTTAGTGCCGACAAAAACGGCTATACCGAAGCTGTTGCTTCTGTGTCTGCTGCAGACCGTTATACAGTATCTGTTCTTTTATGTCGGTCTGGCGCACACAAACAGTGTCAAGGCTTCGATTATCGAAGCAATGAACGTCTTCGTTGCCATACTGGTCTCCTGTCTGTTATATCGCCTGGAAAAACTGACTTTGCCGAAAATTCTGGGCTGTCTGGCAGGCTTCACCGGTGTTGTGCTGGTAAACCTGAACGGGCTGAACTTTCATGTGACCCTGACCGGTGAGGGCTTTCTGCTTTTCTCTACGGTCGCCTACGCATTCTCCTCCGTGCTCATCAAGCGTTACTCTGTTACCGAAAACCCCGTCATGCTCAGCGGCTACCAGTTTATTCTCGGCGGTCTTGTCCTGATTGCCATCGGTCTTCTTGGCGGTGGGCAGATCCGTCCGAGCTCGTCGGCGGCTCTCTGGGTGCTTCTCTATCTTGCCATGCTGTCCGCTGTGGCCTACTCGCTATGGGGCATTCTGCTGAAGTATAACCCGGTGTCCAAAGTGACGATCATCGGCTTTACCAATCCGGTGTTTGGCGTTATTCTGTCGCTCCTTCTGCTGGATGAACAATCGGAGGTCAGTCCGCTTCTCTGCATCGTTGCACTGCTTCTGGTGTGCCTGGGTATCACCATCGTCAACCGCCCTGAGCCCCCTGAAAAGAATACATAAACGTTCAAAAGCTCCTGTCGAACAAACAGGAGCTTTTGAACGTTCAGGCGAAGTTTTCATCACCGTATTCTTGTTGGTACACGTTATCCGATTGCCGTGTAAACAGCACGGATGGCTTCTTTATATTTCCGTTCTTCAACACCGATCAACAGGTTCAGGTTGCCCGCCCCCTGGTTGATGGTGCTGATTTCCACACCGGCATCGGCAACCGCTTTCAGGATCCGTACCGTCACACTGCGATAGCCGGCATCCGCTTCACCCACCACAGCAATCATCGAAAGGTTTTCCTTGACGGACAGGGCATCCGGACGCAGGGTAGTTTCAATTTCCCGCAGAAGTTCCTTTTTGCACGGTTCCAGAAGATCACTGCGGATTACCAGCGAAATGGTATCGATACCGGTCAGGCACTGTTCAAAGGGGATATTACGGTTTTTCAGGATATCCAGCATGCGGGCGCTGAAGCCGGCCCCATCGCTGACCATCATTTTTTCCACCTGAATGACCGACATACCCTTGCGGCCCGCAACACCGGTGATTACGGAATTCTTACGTCCCTCCGGCAGCTCACCGACGATCATTGTACCGGCATCCTCCGGCCGGTTCGTGTTACGGATGTTTATCGGGATGCCTACCCGTGCCGCCGGACGCACAGCATCGGCATGCAGAACGGACGCTCCCATATAGGATAAGGTTCTCAGCTCTCGATAGCTGATAAAATCCACTGTCTTCGGGGAATCCACAATGCGCGGGTCCGCAGCAAGAAGGCCGGAGACATCTGTCCAGTTTTCGTAGAGATCAGCAGAAATCGCACGTGCGGCGATGCTCCCGGTAATATCTGAGCCGCCACGGGAAAAAGTATGGATACAACCCTTTCCGTCCGCACCGTAGAAACCGGCAACAACGGCGTTCTGCAACGGTTTCAGCGCTGCCCCCATTGCACGCTGCGTCATAGACGAGTCGAAGTTCCCATCCTCATCGAAACAGACACACCAGGCGGGATCCACAAAGGTGAAGCCCAGGAAAGCCGCAAGAATACGGGAATTCAGATATTCCCCACGACTGGTCATAAAGGCAATATCCGGCCTGCCCTGCAGATGTGTGCGAATTGCCGTCATTTCCCCATCCAGGTTCATTGTCAGCTCCAGTTCATCCAAAATGTCCTGAAACCGCGCACGGATTGTATCCAGCTCGCGGGTATAATCTGCTCCTTTTGCAGCCAGCTCATAGCAGGCGATCAGCAGATCGGTAACCTTGATATCTTCTTCAAAGCGCTTTCCCGGAGCAGAGGCTACTACGATCCGCCGGGCCGGGTCCGCCTGAATGATACTCCGAACCTTGCGAAACTGCGCTGCGCTTGCCAGAGAAGTCCCGCCAAATTTACATACGATCGTTTTTTCCATAGTCCCGCTCCCAAGAAAGAATACCAAATGCTTTTCTTTTGAACATCATAGCATAAAGCCCTCAGCAGTACAACGCCCTATTCTCCCGAAAAAAAGAAAAGGCCCCATTACCCCAATGTCACTTAGTTAAGAGCTAAGCAAGAAAGACAAAGCACAAGAGGAAGCGTGTACAGCAATGTGTAAGCAAGCTGTGCACGGTTTTCAGGTAAAAAGGGTATGACAAGTAAGCGGATGGGAAAATCCGCTAAAAAA
>JAZRWD010000198.1:0-10628 GCA_045599525.1 Candidatus Limivicinus sp.
GCGGGCATATTTTCATTCCTATGTCCGTCTGGCCTATGCTCTATCGGTTCGATGAGCCGCAGAATGTGGGCCTGCGCACCACAACGACCGACGATATGACTGCTGTCGGCAAAGCGGCCGCCGACCAGCTTACTTCCGCAGTTCTCGGCCAGGTCAGCGGAAACTTCAGCTACCGTGCCAATGACCTCTCCGAGCAGGCCCGCCAGCTGCAGAGCATCGCCAATTCCTCCAACCGACAGCTGATCTGGATCGCCGGCATCTCCCTCCTGGTCGGTGGTATCGGTGTTATGAATATCATGTTGGTCACTGTCACTGAGCGTACCCGGGAAATCGGCCTGCGCATCGCCATCGGTGCCAAGAAGCGCTTTATTCTGACCCAGTTTTTGGCGGAAGCCGCTGTGCTGACCGGACTCGGCGGTCTCCTGGGCGTACTCGGCGGCTTTATCGTTAGCCGGCTGATGTCACAGATCCTGGGTATGGTTACGGTTTTTTCCGCTCCGGCTGCCCTGATCGCTGTCGTCTTTTCGATGAGCATCGGCCTGCTGTTCGGTCTTCTCCCGGCCATGAAGGCAGCCAATCTCAACCCAATCGATGCGCTACGCAGAGAGTGATGTCTCTGTCTGCTCCGACCTGCACCACAATGAAAAAGAACAGCCTCGCAGCGTTATTGCCTGCGGGGCTGTTCTTTTTCATTTCTTTTATCCGCCATTGGCCCCGGCGGGAAGGGTAAGGCCTGTTCAGTCGCTTAAAATTGCGTTCAATGCCTCCATTGCCTGCTCTTCGTCGATTCCGTTCGCAATCAGATCAACTCTGACGCCGGCATCTACACCCAGAGCAACAACGCCCAGAAGACTCTTGGCGTTGACCTTGCGTTCCTCAACCTGAATCCAAATAGAGGACTTAAACTCGTTTGCCTTCTGTACAAAATAGGTGACCTTGTTGTTATAAAGGCCGAAGGTGGGCTTTACGGTGATCTCTTTCTGCAGCATATCGCGTTCTCCTTATGGCTGTGCATATCACAGCTTTGGGATTCTATCAGAAATGTCTAGAAATTGCAATGGCAAATATTCCCTTTTCATGCAATTTGTGCAAAATTCCCTCCCCTTTCGGGGAGGGAGGTGGCTTTTCCGTTGTGTGCGGTTACTTAAAATACTTTACTGCCGAGGCAAACATGCCCATGTCATAGTTGCCGGGCACATTCTTATACAGGCCGGAACCGATACGCTCAGCATGGCCCATCTTGCCGAAGACACGGCCATCAGGGGAGGTCAGGCCTTCAATCGCCAGCACAGAGTTATTCGGATTGAAATGGATGTCGTGGGTAGCCAGTCCTTCGTCGTCCACATACTGGGTTGCAATCTGACCGTTGGCAGCCAGCTGACGGGCAAAAGCCTCATCGATCAGGATGCGACCCTCGCCATGGGAGATTGGCACACGGTAGATCTCACCGGTCTTCGTTCCGGCAAGCCAGGGGGATTTGTCGGAGGCTACGCGGACACTGACCACGCGGGACTGGTGGCGGGAGATCGTATTAAAGGACAGGGTCGGGGTGTCCTCGGCAGGATCGATAATTTTGCCGTAGGGGACCAGGCCGAGTTTGATGAGCGCCTGGAAGCCGTTGCAGATACCGCACATCAGGCCGCCGCGCTTGTCCAGCAGTTCCGTGACCGCGTCCTTCACCTGTGCGTTGCGGAAGAATGCCGTGATAAACTTGCCGGAGCCGTCAGGTTCGTCGCCGCCGGAGAAGCCGCCGGGCAGGAAGACCATCTGTGCTTCGGAAATTGCCTTTGCCACAGTCTCCACGCTGCGGGCGATGTGCTCGGCGGAGAGGTTGTTGATGACAATGATCTCCGGTTCGGCACCGGCATCGCGCATCACCTTGGCGCTGTCGTATTCGCAGTTGGTGCCCGGGAAGGCAGGAATAATGACCTTCGGGCGGGCCACCTTCACCAGAGGAGCAGTACGTTCCGTGGCCGTGTAGCTGAAGGTCTCGGGGCGTTCGGGGTCTGTGGAGATATTGCAGGGGTAAACGCTCTCCAGCTTGTCCTCGTACACACCAAGAATCTTCTGCAGGGAGACCGACTCATTCCCGCAGGTGAACGCCTGCTCGGCTGTCACGGTACCGATCAGCGTACCCTCGCCGCTATAATCCGCTGGAACCTCCAGCAGGAAGGCACCGTAGCTGTAGCCAAAGATCTGTTCTTTCGTCAATGCAGAGTCAAAAGCAAAGCCAAGACTGTTGCCGAAGCCCATCTTCATCACAGCCTCTGCCACACCGCCAAGACCCGGGGTGTAGGCGGCAACCGCCGTGCCGGAGGACAGGAGGCCACGGACGATCTCAAAGTTCTTCATCAGGCTCTCTGCCGTGGGCAGCCCGTCAGCACCCGTTTCCGGATATATGGCCACAACTTTGTCGCCGGCCTTCTTAAATTCGTTAGAGACGACTGAGGCGGTCTTTTCCACGGTCACTGCGAAGGAGATCAGTGTGGGCGGAACATGGATATCTTCAAAGGAACCGGACATGGAGTCCTTGCCGCCGATTGCACCGATGCCCAGCTCCATCTGTGCGCGGAAGGCACCCAGCAGGGCTGCGGCAGGCTTGCCCCAACGCTCGGGCTTGCTGCCAAGGCGTTCAAAGTATTCCTGGAAGCTCAGGTACACGTCCTCAAACTTTGCACCGGAGGCAACCAACTTGCAGACGCTTTCCACCACGGACAGATAAGCGCCGTGGTAGGGGCTCTTTTCGCAGATGAAAGGGTTGAAGCCCCAGGCCATCAGGGAGCAGCTGTCGGTGTGCTTCTTTTCTACAGAAATCTTCTGAGCCATAGCCTGAATCGGGGTCAGCTGATTTTTTCCGCCGAAGGGCATCAGCACAGTGCCTGCACCGATGGTAGAGTCAAAGCGCTCGGCAAGGCCGCGTTTGCTACAGACGTTCAGGTCGCCAGCCACGGCTGCCATACCGGAGGCAAAATCGGAGGGAAGCTCCCTGTCATAGTTCTCGGACTTTGCCACTTGCACAGTAATGTGCTTTTCGGCACCGTTGGTATCCAGGAAGGCGCGGGAAATATCCGCAATCACATTGCCGTTCCAGCGCATGACCAGACGCGGGCTCTCAGTCACGGTGGCAATCACCGTGGATTCGAGGTTTTCGGCAGCGGCCAGTTCCATGAAACGCTCCACGTCCTTGGCCTCAACGACCACAGCCATACGTTCCTGGGACTCGCTGATGGCCAGTTCGGTGCCGTCCAGGCCGTCGTACTTTTTGGGGACCTTATCCAGGATGATGTCCAGGCCATCGGCAAGCTCGCCGACAGCAACAGACACGCCGCCTGCGCCAAAGTCATTGCAGCGCTTGATCATGCGGCAGGCCTCATAGCTGCGGAACAGGCGCTGCAGCTTGCGTTCCTCGGGAGCGTTGCCCTTCTGGACTTCCGCACCGCAGCTCTCAAGGGACTGCACCGTGTGGGCCTTGGTGGAGCCGGTAGCACCGCCAATGCCGTCACGGCCGGTGCGGCCGCCCAGCAGGATGATGATGTCGCCCGGTGCAGGACGCTCACGGCGTACGTTTTCGGCCGGTGCAGCAGCAATCACCGCACCCACCTCCATATGCTTGGCAGTGTAGCCGGGGTGGTAGATCTCGTCAACAATGCCGGTGGCCAGGCCGATCTGGTTGCCGTAAGAGGAATAGCCTGCGGCAGCGGTGGTGGCCAGCTTGCGCTGGGGCAGCTTGCCGGGAATGGTTTTTTCCACGGGCAACAGCGGGTCGGAGGCACCGGTCAGACGCATGGCACCATAGACATAGGAACGGCCTGACAGGGGGTCGCGAATCGCGCCACCGATGCAGGTAGCTGCACCGCCGAAGGGTTCGATTTCGGTGGGGTGGTTGTGGGTCTCGTTCTTGAACAGGAGCAGCCAGGGCTCGGTCACACCGTCCACGTCGATGTCCATCTTTACCGTGCAGGCATTGATTTCCTCAGACTCGTCAAGCTTATCCAGCTTGCCGGCTTTGCGCAGAGCCTTGACGGCCAGAGTGCCCATGTCCATCAGCGTAACGGGCTTGGTGCGGTTAAGGTCAGCACGGGTCTTCAGGTACAGGTCGTAGGAACCGCTGACGGTCTCATCAGCAAAGCTGATGTCGTCGATCGTAGTGGTAAAGGTGGTGTGGCGGCAGGGGTCAGACCAGTAGGTGTCGATAATGCGGATCTCGGAGATGGTCGGCTCACGGCCTTCGCTGCGGAAGTAGTTTTGACAGAAGGCGATGTCATCCAGGTCCATGGCCAGGCCGTGGGAGGAACGGAAGGCATCCAGGCCGGCGGTATCCAGGGCATTGAAGCCTGTGAGGGTCTCCACCGTAGTGGGGATTGCGTAGTCGATCTTCAGGGTGTCGGGCAGGTCGAAGGAGGCCTCGCGGGATTCCACCGGGTTAATGACATACTTTTTGATGGCCGTGACCTCATCGGCGCTCAGGTCACCGTTGAGGACATAAACCTTGGCGGAGCGTACGAGAGGACGCTCGCCCTGAGAGATGATTTGGATGCACTGTGCGGCAGAGTCAGCGCGCTGGTCGAACTGGCCGGGCAAATACTCCACAGCAAACACGGTGCCCTCAGCCTCCAAAGTGTCGAAGACGTTGTCGACCTGGGGCTCGGAGAAGACAGCCGTGCGGGCATAGTCGAAGAGGGCAGGGTCGATGTTTTCCACATCGTAGCGGTTGATCACGCGGACGGACTGCAGGCCGGTAATGCCCAGGAAGCCGCAGATATCCGCGCAAAGGTTATTGGCCTCGTGGGTCAGGCCGGGTTTCTTTTCCACATATACACGATAAACCATGTTGATTTCCTCCAGCAGGAGCTCAGACCTCCGCGGCAAGGGCGCGTGCGCCGATGTCGTGACGGTAGAACGCATTTTCAAACTGTACCTTATCCACCTTGCCGTAGGCCGCGTCAATGGCGCCCTGCAGGGTGTCGGCTACCGCGGTGACACCCACCACACGGCCACCGTTTGTCAGCAGCTGACCGTTTTCGCCCAGCTTTGCGCCGGCAACGTAGACACTGTCAGCCACCTCGGGGGCTATGGTCATTGGGATGCCCTTCTTATAGCTGCCCGGATAGCCGGCAGACGCCACGACTACGCAGCAGGCATGGCCTGCGCTGAAGCGAATCTCGGTGTCGGCCAGGGTACCATTGGTGGTGGCCAGCATAGCCGTGAGCAGGTCACTCTCCAGCAGAGGCAGCACGACCTGGGTCTCGGGATCACCAAAACGGCAGTTATACTCGATCACCTTCGGGCCGTTGGGGGTGATCATCAGGCCGAAGTAAAGGCAGCCCTTAAAGGTGCGGCTCTCGGCCTTCATGGCGCGGATCGTCGGCAGGAAGATCTTTTCCATGCACTCAGCAGCCACAGCCTCGGTGTAATAGGGGTTGGGTGCGATGGTGCCCATACCGCCCGTGTTCAGGCCCTGATCGTTGTCCAGGGCGCGCTTGTGGTCCATGGAGCTGACCATGGGCACAACGGTCTCGCCATCGGTAAAGGACAGCACAGAGACCTCGGGGCCGGTCAGGAACTCTTCAATGACCACGCGGGTGCCGCTGGCGCCGAACTTGCCGCCGGTCATCATCTCGCGGATCGCCTCTTCGGCCTCCTCCAGAGTCTGGGCGATAATCACGCCCTTGCCCAGGGCCAGGCCGTCGGCCTTGATGACCGTGGGCATCGGTGCGGTCTTTACATAGGCCAGAGCCTTTTCCGCATCGTCAAAGGTCTCGTAGGCAGCCGTAGGGATGGAGTACTTTTTCATCAGGTTCTTGGAAAAGATCTTGCTGGCCTCAATAATGGCCGCATCCTTCACCGGCCCGAAGCAGGGCACGCCGACAGCGTTGAGGGCGTCCACCGCGCCGAGAGCCAGAGGATCGTCCGGGGTGACGACTGCATAGTCAATGGCCTTTTCCTGCGCAAAGGCAACCAGGCCGGGAATATCTGTCGCGCCGACAGCAACACACTCCGCATCTGCCGCCATACCGCCGTTGCCGGGGAGGGCATAGATCTTTTCCACTGCAGGGCTCTGCAGCAGCTTCTTAATAATGGCGTGCTCGCGACCGCCGCTGCCAACTACCATAAGTTTCATCGGGAATCTCCTTTTCATTGCTTGTTCCCCGCCTGTGCGGAGACAATCGGGTAGGTTTGACCATCGTTGCCGGCTGCAATTGCCCCGGCATAGGTCTCCTATATTAAATGGGGAAAGGGCCGCCGGGGCGACCCTGTAGAATTAATGGTGGAACAGGCGCATGCCGGTAAAGGCCATCACCATGCCGTACTTGTCGCAGGCTTCAATGACCAGGTCGTCACGGACGGAGCCACCGGGCTGGGCAATGTAGCTCACGCCGCCGATATGGGCGCGCTCAATGTTGTCGCTGAAGGGGAAGAAGGCGTCGGAGCCCAGGGAAACGCCACTGATCGTGCGCAGGTATTCCTGTTCTTCCTCGGCGGTGTAGGGTGCGGGCTGCTCGGTGAAGTATTTCTGCCAGTTGCCGTCCGCCGTTACGTCCTCTTCATTCTTGTTGATGTAGCCGTCGATGACATTGTCACGGTCGGCGCGGCCCAGTGTGGGCAGGAAGGGCAGATTCTGCACCTTCGGGCTCTGGCGCAGGAACCAGGTGGCTGCCTTGCCGCCCGCCAGGCGGGTGCAGTGGATGCGGCTCTGCTGACCGGCACCGACACCGATTGCCTGGCCGTCAAAGGCATAGCAGACGGAGTTGGACTGGGTGTACTTCAGCGTAATGAGAGACACGATCAGGTCGCGGGCAGCCGCAGCCGGCAGGTCCTTGTTGGCGGTAACGATGTTCTGCAGCAGTTCCTCGCCGATGTGGAAATTGTTGCGGCCCTGCTCGAAAGTAATGCCGAAGACCTCCTTGTGCTCCTGAGGTGCAGGAACATAGGCCGGGTCGATAGCAATGATGTTGTAGTTGCCCTTTTTCTTGGTCTTCAGGATCTCCAGTGCCTCGGGTTCATAGCCCGGAGCGATCACGCCGTCGGAGACCTCACGCTTGATGATGGAGGCGGTGGCCACATCGCAGATGTCGGAGAGGGCGATCCAGTCGCCGAAGGAAGACATACGGTCGGTGCCGCGGGCACGGGCATAGGCACAGGCCAGGGGGCTCTCGTCCAGGCCGGGAATGTCATCCACAAAGCATGCCTTCTTCAGCACATCGCTCAGGGGCAGGCCCAGAGCTGCGCCGGCGGGGCTGACATGCTTGAAGCTGGCAGCAGCGGGCAGGCCGGTTGCCTCCTTCAGCTCTTTTACGAGCTGCCAGGAGTTAAAGGCGTCCAGGAAGTTGATGTAGCCCGGACGGCCGCAGAGGATGGTGATGGGCAGTTCACTGCCGTCACGCATATAGATCTGAGACGGCTTCTGGTTGGGGTTGCAGCCGTACTTAAGTTCAAATTCGGTCATGTTGTATTCCTCCTGTGGTTGGGATTCGGAAAGCTGCACGGCCCTCTGTTTCAGGAGCCGGCAGCCGGACGGGCCGGTTTTGGGGCTCAGACGGTCAGCTCAGCGCCGACATTACCGGCATAGTACTGGTCGATCAGGGGCTGAGCGACACCGGCGAGGAATTCCTCGACCTGGGATACGCTGCGGCCGATGTACAGCTGCGGATCCAGCTGGGCGTTGATCTCCTCCAGGCTCAGGAGGATGTTTTCGTCCGCGGCAAGGCGGTCGATCAGGTCGTTGCGACCGCCGTTGAGCTTAACCTCTGCGGCTGCAGCATGGGAGTGCACGCGGATGACCTCGTGGAGCTCCTGACGGTTGCCGCCACGCTTGACGGACTCCATCATGATGTTTTCCGTCGCCATAAAGGGCAGCTTCTCCATCACACGGCGGCGGATCACGTTCTTATTGACCACCAGGCCGGAGGTAATGTTGATGTAGATATTCAGGATGGCATCCACAGCCAGGAAGGCCTCGGCCACAGCCAGGCGCTTGTTGGCACTGTCGTCCAGGGTGCGTTCAAACCACTGGGTTCCGGCAGTCAGGCCGGGGTTCAGGGAATCGGTGATGACATAGCGGGCCAGTGCGCAGATACGCTCGCTGCGCATGGGGTTACGCTTGTAGGGCATAGCGGAGGAACCGATCTGGTTCTTCTCAAAGGGCTCTTCCATCTCTTCAAAGCTCTGCAGGATGCGCAGGTCGTTGGCAAACTTGAAGGCGCTCTGGGCAATGCCGCTGAGCACGCTGAGGAAGTAGGCGTCGACCTTGCGGGAGTAGGTCTGGCCGCAGACGGGAACGGAACCGGCAAAGCCCATATCCGCTGCGATCAGTTTCTCGAGCTGACGGATCTTTTCCTCGTCGCCGTTGAAAAGCTCCATGAAGCTGGCCTGCGTGCCGGTAGTGCCCTTGGCGCCGCGCAGCTTCAGGTTTTCCATCTGGAAGGCCAGGTTTTCCATATCCATGACCAGCTCGTTCATCCACAGGGTTGCACGCTTGCCCACGGTGGTCAGCTGGGCCGGCTGCAGGTGGGTGTAGCCCAGGCAGGGCATGGACTTGTATTCTTCGGCAAAGGCGGCCAGGTTCTTCAGAACCTCAGCCAGCTTCTTCTGCACGATTTTGGAAGCCTCACGCAGAATGATAATGTCTGTGTTGTCGGCGACATAGCAGCTGGTGGCACCCAGGTGGATGATACCGGCCGCGGTCGGGCACTGCTGGCCGTAGGCGTACACATGGCTCATAACGTCGTGACGGACGACCTTTTCACGGGCCTCGGCTACATCAAAGTTCACATCGTCCTTGAATGTCTCAAGCTCGGCGATCTGCGCGTCGCTGATGTCCAGCCCCAGCTGCTGCTCAGCCTTGGCCAGAGAGATCCAGAGGCGGCGCCAGGTGCGGAACTTGAAATTATCCGAAAAAACATGCTGCATCTCGTCGCTGGCATAGCGGGTGCTCAGCGGAGAAATATATTTATCTCTGTCAGTCATATTACTCTCCTGAATTAGGTTGGTGCCCGTTTTCGGGCGGTATGCGTGAAGGAATTACTGATTCTTATTCAGCATGCGGCTTTCGACGGCGCCGGTAGCCAGGTCCGTGTAGCGCACATAAAGGCTGATCTTGTTGTCCTCGTTGAGGGCTGCCCAGAGGTCTGCGGTGTAGGCGTCAATGTCGTCAGAGACGGTGACGCGCTCCGGCTCACCCTGGAAGGTGGGCAGGGGGTTGCCGTCACCCACATAGGTGTGGATGAAATGGCCCAGACCGGGCAGGGAGGGATAGGAGAAGGTATAGCGGGAGCAGGCGCTGCCGGCGGCATCGGTGCTCTTCAGAATGCTCATCTCATAGGTGAAGCCGCCGTCGGCAAAGGTGAGGCAGCCGCTGATGCGCGGGGTAAGATTCGGGAAATCCGGCTCGAACTGACGGCAGAGCAGGGACTCGGAAAAGCTCTTTCCGGCCTGCAGACCTTCGTAAATCGTGTCGGTCTGGTCGCCGTTGGTGACGATCAGGCGGTTGCCCAGGGTGCGGACGGCCGCGTAGATGATCAGGCTGGGATCCTCGACCCTGGAGGCGTCAAAGGGCTCAGTGAAGATGGCGCCGTCCCGCTCCGCGAAAACGCGGTTGCGGCTGTTGGCACTGCGGCCCATGATAAAGTATGCGGAAACGGCCTTTTTGCCGTCCGGTGTAGTGCCGATCACAATGCCGCGGCCGGGATAACTTCCGGCAGAAACAGCTTCGGCGACCGGGGTAATGCGGTAAATATCCATATTTCTACTCCTTATAGCGGCCATTTGTGCCGTGCACAAATGGGAGGGCTTGCAAAACGTATTCGTCGGAAAGTATTGTGGCCTGCGGGCTCACGCGTTAATCAGCCCGGCACAGACCAGCTCTGCCGCTGCCGGCAGGATCAGCCATTCGGCCTGCTGCATCACGCGCTTCTGGAGGACCTCCGGTGTGTCACCGGGCAGTACCTCCACAGCCTTCTGCAGGATGATCTCGCCGCCGTCGGGGATCTCGTTGACAAAGTGCACCGTGGCGCCGGTCACCTTCACGCCCTTGGCCAGAGCCGCCTCATGGACATGCAGTCCATAGAAGCCCTTGCCGCAGAAGGAGGGGATCAGGCTGGGGTGGATATTGATCATGCGGTGGGGATAACGGGACGTAAAGTCCGCGCTGAGAATGCTCATAAAGCCGGCAAGAATGATGAGGTCTATGCCGTTAGCGGCAAGTGCCGCATGGACATCCGCCTCAAACTCGGCTGCGCTGCGGCCCTTTTTCACGATGACCGCGGAAGCGATGCCCGCTTTGGCGGCCCGCTGCAGAGCATATGCCTCCGGATTATCCGCAATGACCAGCCGGATCTCGCCGCTGGGAAGCTTACCTGCTGCCTGTGCGTCGATCAGAGCCTGCAGGTTGGTCCCGCCGCCGGAGACCATGACAGCAATAGCGGCCTTTTTCATTTCATTACCACCTTTGTGTCGGAGGCGATGATCTTGCCGACCACGTAGGCGTCCTCGCCGTTGGCCTTCAGGATTGCAATGGCCTTATCGGCATCTTCCGGGGCAACGGTAATGCACATGCCGACACCCATGTTGAAGGTGTTGAACATATCGCGCTCGGAGATGTTGCCGGTCTTTGCGATGAGGCCGAAGAT
>JAZRWD010000199.1:0-17522 GCA_045599525.1 Candidatus Limivicinus sp.
CCGAATCTGCCGTAAAAACCGCAGGTTCCGGATAAGTGCGCAAAAATTCGCTGTTTTTTCAACATAACAGAAACAAGGCATCGGATACACCTTTTTCAGGGTCCGATGCCTTGCTATTTAGGGACTTTTTTTACAGCCCCTTTATTTATCATTCCGGTTATGCAAAACAACGCCACCCCCGAAGTCAAACAAGGGTTCATCCGTTAAGAAAACCGGTTCTATTTCTTTCTCTGCTAAGAAAGCCAGAATTGCTGTTTTGTCAGGATGCTCATCCAGTATGCCGCTGAATGCAAGCAGTTTCTCAGAAAGCTTGAGTGTGCTGCCACCTATAAATCCATAATCATAACCGGGCAGCAAAATGTGTCCCTGTTCAATCTTCAAAACATGGTAGTCCGTACCCGATAAGGCTTTACAAATACCTGGATCTGCAGTAATCAATGATTGGTCATCGACAGTGCAAATCGAACAGTTTGTATATCCTTGCCTGACCGGAATATCATGGTATCCCATTGAGTGGAGAAAAGATATCACTTCCGAACATACCGTGTTTGGGTTATAAATCGCATTCTTATTGGTAATATAAGCATTTAATTGTACATCATTCGGGTACTTTTCCGTTTGATTATCCGGCATCGTCCTGAGTTCATACCCCCAGGTCGAACACTCTGCCAGTGCCTTTGTCTCTGCCAGGAACGGCGCAAGAAATAGCACATTTTTAATTAATAATACAGAAAGATCAACATGGTCCGCCAATGCAGGACTAAGATTCGGGTTCGATGGCACTGCTATGATTGAGTACCCAAGTCTCCGTAAAGCGGGACCAAGTCTGTCTTCATAAGCAGCTCCAAGAATAATATGATCGGGCTGAATTGAGTTCTGCATATCAACTTAATATAGCCCCAAAGAAACAGCAAGAGCTTCCCTCACATTTTTAACCGGAATACACTCCAAACCTTTTGGCTGCTTCAGTTCATCGTATACGTGCGCAGGAATAACACATTTTCGAAAACCCAGACGTGCAATTTCTGTAAGTCGTTGATTCAAAAAGGAGACATTACGAATTTCTCCGGATAGCCCTACTTCACCAACAGCAGCAAAATCACTCCCCAGCGGCTTATCCACAAATCCTGAAGCCAGAGCAAGAATAATCGCCAGGTCCGCTGCCGGTTCTTCCAAAAAGAGTCCGCCGATAACATTTACATAGGTGTCACAAGCCGTTACGGCAAGGCCTCCCCTTTTGTCCAGAACAGCCTGCAACATCGCTGAACGGTTAAAATCGACACCATTTGACCGCCGTGAAGGGTTATATGCAGCAGGACTTACCAGTGCCTGAACTTCCGCTAAAATGGGTCTGGTTCCTTCCATAACACTTGCAACACAGCTTCCCGGGGCATTGTCCGGACGGCCCGCTAGAAGCATTTCTGAGGGATTCTCGACGCATTTTAACCCATCATTTAACATTTCAAATACGCCTATTTCGTTAGTCGAGCCAAAACGATTTTTTACTGCGCGAAGAATCCGAAAACTCGTGTTACGTTCACCTTCAAAATATAGAACGCAATCCACCATATGTTCCAGTACCTTTGGACCGGCAATAGACCCCTCCTTGTTGATATGCCCAACAACAAAAGCAGTAATCCCCTTCTCTTTTGTCATCCGCATAATCTTCATAGTGCATTCGCGGACCTGACTAATACTACCGGGAGCTGCATCAACTTCCGGACTGGATATTGTCTGTATAGAATCTATTATCAGAATATCCGGCTCAATGCTCTCAACTGCTGCTTGTACAGAGGAAATATCATTTTCCGCAAGGACATAGATTGAGTCAGCACTGTTCAACTGTAGACGATCAGCGCGTAGCTTCAACTGTCGCTCGCTTTCTTCTCCGGTGACATAAAGGACAGTACGGTCAAAGGTATAGCGGCACATTTGAAGCAGAAGTGTGGACTTGCCAATTCCCGGTGCGCCGCCAACTAAATTCAGCGAACCAATTACAGCTCCGCCACCCAATACCCGGTCCATCTCACTAATGCCGGTTGAAAAACGTGATTCTGCGTCAACGCTAAGCTTCGAAAGTGGCTTTGGTTTAGCCGTGATGCGGCTGGACAATTTTGAACCTGACTTTCCGGGTTTTGAATCAGTGAGGAACTCAGTCATAGTATTCCATGTACTGCAGGAGGGACAACGACCTGACCAGTTACCAGACTCGTAACCACACTCAGAGCAAACATATACGGTTCTTTGCTTTGCCATAGATTATACCTCAGTAAACGGATAGAATTGAACAGGCTGTTTATGTACAGAAGAAACTCTCAGCTCGACATCGTCAGTAATAACAGCAGATAGTTTATCGAACAATACCGAAATAATAGGGTTTTCTGTACAATAATGGTCTGCATCTATAAGGGTAAGGCCATTTTCAGCAGCTGTCAAAAATTCGTGATATTTTACATCCCCCGTAACCATGGTATCACAGCCCATTGCAACAGCTTCCATAATGAAATCCGCTCCTGCGCCTCCCATAAATGCCACACGTTTAACCTTCTGCGCACTTGAGATATACCGCAGGCCATTTGCACATAATACTTTACGGCAAGTTGCCAAAAAGAGAGAAAGCGGTATTTCCTCCTCAAATTCGCCTATGCGCCCGAGACCTGTTTTCTCGTCAAGAATCCCAATTTTCTTGCATGAAAAACGGGAGATCAGCGCATCGTTGACACCACCTTCCGCCGCATCCAAATTGGTATGCATAGAAATAACCGAAATATGGTTTTCAATGAGACGCAAAAGCATAGCAGAATTCGGTTTGCTGTCAGTAAGGGCTTTAACAGGCCTAAAGATTACCGGATGATGAGTGATAATGAGATCTATGTTCTGAGATACCGCTTCCTCGATTACCGCCGGCGTAACGTCCAGGGACAGGAGAACTCGATGAACATCCTGTTCCTCATGACCAATCAGAAAACCGGCGTTGTCAAACTCCATCTGCAACGACAACGGGGCAAGTTCCTGCAAAAAGGCATATAAATCATAGACTTTCATAATAACGTAATCTCATCTCCTGTAATTGCCTTAATATTTGGGTCGTATCCTCTGTACTTTCGCAGCAAGAGCTTCTTTTTTGCCCTGATGAAATCCTCTCATAACGTTTTATTGTTCCCTGAAGATACTCTGGAAAAAGAGGATTATCTTTGATCAATTCATATCGTCCGCATAATCGTTCTGCAGCATTCAGAGATTCAATAACGCCTCCATATCTGGCAGTTATGATCTGATAAACTCTTCCCTCTTTTACCAGATCCTCTTCCTCAATTGCAAAATTATTATGATTCAGCCACGCTCGAAGGTTTTCCTGCTTTGTCATAGGCTGCAGAATAAACTTATAGCCGGAGCAATGGCACCAGGAAGCTTGGGATAGAATATGACTGATCAAATCTCCTCCCATTCCGGCAACGACAATCGTGTCTATTTTCTCTGGAGGGCAAAGGGCTAACCCGTCGCATAAAAGAAAAGAGATTTTTTCTTCTACACCTGCTTGAAGTGCATGTTCCTTTGCAACCTCAAGTGGACCACTGTTAATGTCAGAGGCAAAAATATTCCCTGTATATCCATGCTGGAGGAGGTAAACCGGCAGATAACCGTGATCTGTCCCAATATCGGCCAGACCAATACCGTCGTTCACTTTATCTGCTATTTTTAATAGTCTTTTGTTCATAATAATCCTATAAAAAAAACCAAAAGTCGGAAACATTTCCGACTCTTGGTCTACATTCAGAGCGTCTGAAGATATGCTTTCAGATAGGCAATAAACTCATCAGGGTCAACACCGTGAACAGCACATGCTTCTTCAATCGTTTCAGCACTCGCCATTGCACAACCCATACAATGCATACCAATCTGTTGAAAAACCGGAAAAGACTCCGGACAATTCATCAGCATATCGGACAACATAGTTTCTCTGGTAATTTCCATATTAACTTTTCGTAGGAATGGAAATTATGCCTGCTCTCTCAGCTTTGCGAAGCACTCGCTGCAGTATACAGGTCTGTCAGACTTCGGCTCGAACGGAACACGAGCTTCGCCACCGCATGCAGCGCAGGTAGCAGTGAAGAACTCACGGGGACCACGGGTAGCGTTCTTGCGAGCATCACGGCAGGGCTTGCAACGCTGCGGCTCGTTCTGGAAGCCACGCTCTGCATAAAATTCCTGCTCACCGGCAGTAAATACAAACTCTTTTCCGCATTCTTTGCAAACTAAGGTCTTGTCTTCGAACATTTTGAATCCTCTCTTTGTTGTGCCTTTCGGACTTTTTTTATTTGCGAACAGTAAACACTGTTTTCGCTTAAGATCATGTATCGTGAAACCACGAATTCCCTGAATATATCAGGACACTATTAAGCAAGATTCTTCCTTTGTGCAGGCCTTAACCCATATCCTCAGGATTCAAGAAACGAAGATTAACTGGATCTTTGCTTGCTGGTGATAAAAATAGCAATGATAAAGGGAGATGCTTTTCATTCTGTGTTCGCTAATACACCTGTATTATACAACATAGTACCACAAAGTCAACAGTTTTTTAACGCACAGGCTTTCTTTTCACAGATTGATCTGAATCTGCCCCTTATACTCCAGTCCAAGATGTTCGTACGCCTTCTGCGTTACACAACGTCCACGAGGAGTTCTGGTCAAGTAGCCTTGCTGAAGCAAATACGGCTCGTATACATCTTCTAATGTTACCGCTTCTTCGTTAATGGTTGCAGCAAGTGTATCCAAACCTACAGGTCCGCCATTATAATAATCAATAATTGCGCGCAGCATTCGTCTATCCAGCACATCCAGTCCTTTTTCATCTACATCAAGGCGTAGAAGCGCTTGGTTTGCCGTTTCTTTTGTAATTACACCGTTGCCAATTACCTGAGCAAAATCTCTAACGCGCTTAAGATACCGATTAGCGATTCGAGGTGTCCCACGTGAACGCGAAGCGATTTCGTAGGCTCCCTCCTCTTCAATTGGAATATTCAATATACCGGCAGATCGGACAACGATCATCGTCAGTTCTTCCGGCGTATAGAGTTCCAGCCTCAGTGCAACACCAAATCTATCGCGAAGCGGAGCAGAGAGCTGCCCGGATCTGGTTGTTGCCCCAATTAGAGTAAAATGCGGAAGATCCAAATGGATGGAATTTGCAGATGGTCCCTTCCCTATTATTATATCTATGGCATAATCTTCCATTGCCGGATATAATATTTCTTCATAAGATCTGTTCAATCGATGGATCTCGTCTACAAATAAGATATCCCCAGGGCTTAAATTGGTTAGCATAGCTACCAAGTCGCCCGGTTTTTCTATTGCCGGACCGGAGGTAACGCGTAAATTTACCCCCATCTCATTAGCAATAACATTTGCCAGCGTTGTTTTGCCCAACCCCGGTGGACCATGCAAAAGCACATGGTCAAGTGGCTCGTTCCTTTGACGCGCCGCTTTAATAAACACATCGAGGTTTTCTTTCGCTTTTTTTTGGCCAATGTATTCTGTCAGTTTCTTCGGTCGAAGAGAATATTCACTTCCGTCCTCCGGAAGTGCTTCTGCCGTAGTAATTTGTTCTCTGTTCACATCTTCTGAAAAGCTGATGCTCATTTATTCAAGCCTCCGGAGGACATTTTTTTAAGCGCAAGCTTAATAATTTCTTCTGTTGTCATGCCGACCGTGTTTTCCTGTTTCAGCGCTGACGCAATGTCATTATTATTGTATCCCAGAACCGTAAGCGCAGCTACGGCATTATTATAATTATCTCCTCCGGTTTTTATTGGCTCTCCAGAAACTGAGAAACCGTTTCCGTTTGTCTGACCATAATCAGACAGCTGAAGTTTATCCTTCAATTCGAGAAGAATACGCTGAGCCGTTTTTTTACCAATTCCTGGGCATGAAGTCAATGGCTTGTCGTTTCCATTTGCAATTGCCAAAGCTAATCCGTCAGGAGTATTATAAGACATTATGGAAAGAGCGGCTTTAGGCCCAATACCGCTAACACTCAGCAGCATAGTAAAGCATCGTTTCTCGTCTTTTGATGCAAAACCGTATAAATCAAAATGATCTTCGCCGATTGCTTCATAAATATAAAGTTTTGCGCGTTGTTTTATCTTGACAGAAGAAATTGTATGCGTGCTTGCATTGACCGCAAACCCAATTCCATTGCAATCCAGTACAATCAGATTTTGGTCTATTTCTGTTACGAGGCCTTCTAAATTGTAGAACATTCTTCATTATCTCCTTTGAAAAGGAGCGAACTCGCACTTCTCGCGTGACAAATTGCCAGAGCAACTGCATCCGCGGCATCATCCGGGCGCGGAACTGCTTGAAGCTTGCAGATTCGCTTTACCATCTCCATAACCTGTTTTTTTTCTGCTCTGCCGTTGCCGGTCACCGCTTGCTTAACCTGTAGAGGCGTATATTCATAGACTTTCAGTCCCAGCTTCCGGCACGCCAATAAAATTACTCCTCTACCATGAGCTACGGAAATGCCGGTTGTAATATTTGTATTAAAAAATAGCTCTTCGATTGCAGCGCACTCCGGATGAAAGGCATCAATAATCTGACACAAATCATCGAAAATTTGTTCCAGGCGTGAACTCAGCCGCGTATGCGCAGGTGTCGTAATCACACCGCAATTGACGAGACGGTATTCGCCATTTGTAAAATCCAGCACGGAAAAACCAATTGTTGCAATACCCGGGTCAATCCCTAAAATTCTCATATTATTCACCTAATCTATTGTACCATACGCAAAGAGTTTAAGCAATAAGAGCAAAAAGCAGCTTTCTATAAATCAAAAAACCGAGAATCGAACGATTCCCGGCTTTTGTTGATAATTGAAATTACTTTTTTCTACCCTTGCCTTTGGCTGCTGCAGCTTCTGCAGCTTCCATTTTTGCAGTAGTCTGAATGGCCCACTTCTTGGTCTGAATACGAACACGATCTTCACCGGTCTCAAATGTGATAGTATCGTCAGTAATCTGGACGAGCTTGCCGGTCAATCCGCCAATCGTGGTGATTTCATCGCCAAGGCTAAGAGAATTACGCATTTCTTCGTTCTGCTTTTTCTTTTTGTTTTCCGGACGGATAATCAGGAAATAGAAAACAGCAAACATCAGAACCAACATAAGAATCATAGAACCGGTGCCACTTGCAGCCGCTTCTGCTAAGAAAAGATTCATGAAAAAACCTCCGTTAACATAGTGAGTGGATTATACAATAATATAGTTTAAGTGTCAACCAAATACCATGGATTTGCATAGGAATGTTTAGGATCAGTCAGATACTCCCGGATTGTTAAATGCGCCTGTCAAGCAGGGGTGAATATGTTGCACGGAAAGTGCTGAACGTGCCATTGTCCAGGTTAGTCCGAATCTCCGTCATAAGATTATTGTAAAAGTATAGATTATGCGTCACTGCAAGCCGCATGGAGAGCATCTCCTCAGCTTTAAATAAGTGGCGGATATAGGAACGGGAATAACGACGGCACACCGGACAGCTGCACTTCGGATCAATCGGTTGCTCGTCCTGGGCATATTTTTCATTTTTAATATTGATAATCCCGTCCCAGGTGAACAAATGACCGTGTCTTCCATTTCGAGCCGGCATAACACAATCAAAAAAGTCAACTCCGCGTGCAACACCTTCAATGATGTTCGAAGGTGTACCGACACCCATCAGGTAACGCGGCTTATTGTTTGGCATATATTCTTCTACGGCTTCAATCGTATCATACATTTCCTGATGCGTTTCGCCGACAGCAAGTCCGCCAATTGCATAACCGGGCAGATCCAGTTCCGCAATACGCTGCATATGTTGAATACGGAGATCCTGGAAAATACCACCCTGATTAATGCCGAAAAGTACCTGACCCGGGTTTACCGCATCATCTTCCCGGTTATACTCGGAAAGAGCTTTTTTGCATCGTTCTAACCAACGCACCGTGCGCTCACACGAAGCGGCAAAGTATTCTTTCGGTGAAGGAATTTTTACACACTCATCGAATGCCATTGCGATATCAGAACCAAGGTTTGCCTGAATTCGCATACTCTCTTCCGGTCCGATAAATAGCTTTCGCCCGTCAATATGAGAATTAAAGCTTACACCTTCTTCTGTAATCTTTCGCAGTTTTGCAAGGGAAAAAATTTGAAATCCACCGCTGTCTGTCAAAATCGGACCGTCCCATGTCATGAATTTATGCAAGCCGCCCATACGCTTAATCAGTTCATCGCCGGGTCGGACATGAAGATGGTAGGTGTTTGAAAGCTCGATCTGTGTGCCTATTTTCTCCAGGTCCCCTGCTGAAAGTGCACCTTTAATTGCTGCAACTGTACCAACATTCATAAAAACGGGCGTTTGTACGGTTCCGTGCGGACATGTAAACTCGCCGCGTCTCGCACGCCCTTCCTGTTTTAACACCTGAAACATTGCAAACTCCTTTTATAAAATCAACATAGCATCGCCAAAAGAGAAAAATCGATATTGTTCCTCAACAGCAACCCGATATGCTGATAAAACATTCTCTCTGCCGGCCAACGCAGAAACTAGCATTACAAGCGTACTCTCCGGAAGGTGAAAATTCGTCACCAGTCGGTCAAGGCATTTAAACCGATAACCCGGATAGATAAAGATATTCGTCCACATCGAGCCGGACTGAATCGTGCCATCGTCTTTGGCAAAGCTTTCAACGGTACGGCAGCTGGTAGTCCCAACACAGACAATTCGCCCGCCTTCCGCTTTCGTTTTATTGATACATTCCGCTGTCTCTTCAGAAACCGTACAGAATTCTGAGTGCATGAGATGATCCTCTATCTCATCCTCTTTTACCGGACGGAATGTCCCTAGCCCAACGTGGAGTGTTACAAAGCATATACGAACGCCTTTTTCCTGAAGTTGGGTTAAGAGCTCATCCGTAAAATGAAGCCCCGCTGTCGGCGCTGCCGCACTTCCCTCGATCTTAGAATACACTGTCTGATATCGCTCAGAATCGGAAAGCTCTTCTTTTATATACGGCGGTAAAGGCATTTTACCTAATCGTTCGAGTACCTCAAGAAAAATGCCATCATACGCAAAAGAAACAATGCGATTCCCACCGTCGGTAACGTCGCAGACCTCAGCACATAGTTCTCCGTCACCAAATACTAATTTTGTACCGGGGCGAGTTTTTTTTCCCGGTCTGCTTAGGCATTCCCATTTATTGTCTCCTAAGTCACGTAACAAAACTAATTCCACACTTCCGCCCGTACTGCGAGCCCCCAGAAGGCGTGCCGGTAATACGCGGGAATTGTTGAGAACCAGGCAATCTCCACTTTGAAGATACTCCGGGAGGTCATAAAAATGCCGGTGGCATACTTCACCGGTCGAACGATCCAATACCATCAGGCGAGAATGATCACGCTGCGATAACGGCGACTGGGCAATCAGCGCCTCGGGAAGGTCGTAATAAAAATCGGATTTTTTCATAAAGCATCCTTAATTCATGAATAGTTTATTAATTATAATACATTCTCTTATGGTAGTCAAAGACAAAGTTAAGGAAAATCTCGGGAAACTAAATGCCAGAGAAACAATCATGTGCCAAGAAAATACTTGCAATCTACAACTCAATATGCTATATTATTATCCAATTGAAAGTTCACGAAAGGAATTCAATATAATGATTATCATCTTAACGATTCTTCAGGTTCTTTCCGGTCTTGCCGTTACCGCAATTGTACTGATGCAGAGCGGTAAAAGTTCCGGCCTTTCCGGTGCCATCGCAGGCGGCGCAGATACATTCATGGCAAAGGGCAAAGCAAAGTCTTTGGACGAACGTCTTGCCAAGTGGACCAAGTGGTTTGCACTTGCTTTCGTTCTTTTCACCTTGATTCTTAACCTGCTTTAATTTTGCATTACTTAAAAGCATCCGTATTCGGCGGATGCTTTTTTATTTTCTTCTCTGCACTCTGCTTTCGTGTTGAATTACCTGTTGATTTTTGATATTATATAAGTTAAGAATTTAAACAGGAACGTTAGATGTTATGATAAAGCAAACATGGAATATTCCGTTTTCGGATCCGGAATGTCCGGGAGCTTTGTTAGATGCCGGATATAACCCTCTTTTATCCTGTGTTTTAGCCAGTCGCGGATTGAACACACCGGAAGAGGCTCAGGATTTTACAGAAACGACGAAAGAAGTCCTGCACAATCCCTTCCATATCAAAGATATGGATAAGGCTGTTGAACGAATTCATCTGGCTGTCTCTCGTTGTGAGAAGGTAGTCGTTTATGGCGATTATGACGTCGATGGAATAACTGCTACATGTCTCATGACGTTATTTCTTCGTTCTCTTGGATTAATGTGCAAGCCGTATATACCGGATCGTGTTACGGAAGGTTATGGTCTTAATAAGGACGCCATTACGCAGTTTTATCGCGAAGGGTATCGACTCGTCGTCACTGTGGACTGCGGTATCACAGCAGAAAAGGAAGCAATTTATGCATCCGAATGTGGGATAGATCTGATCATCACAGACCACCATGAATGCAGCGGTACCACTGTTCCCAGGGCACAGGCTGTAATTGATTGTAAACAACCGGAAGACCATTACGAATATAAAGACCTTTGCGGAGTCGGAATAGCGCTAAAACTTGCCTGCGCATATTCAGGTGATGCAGAAGCTATGTTGCAACTCTACAGCGGTCTGGTTGCTATCGGCACAATCGCCGATGTAATGCCGTTAACCGGTGAAAACAGGTATCTGGTTCAGCGCGGGCTGGAACAGCTTAGGAACGATCCCGGTTTGGGACTGGCCGCCATTCTCCAAACGGCAGCAATAGATGCAAAAAATATTAACTCGTCTACAATCAGCTATACAATTTCTCCACGTCTGAATGCCGCAGGAAGGCTTGGAAATGCTTCACTGGCAGCGGAACTATTGATGACGGATAATATCAATACTGCAAAAAATCTTTCGGATGAACTCTTTCAACTGAACCGGAAACGTCAGCAAATTGAGAGCACGATCTGGAAAGAAGCATTACACCGTTTACCACGGAAAAACCGCAGAGAACCCATTGTGCTTGAGAGTGATAACTGGAACCAGGGCGTTATCGGCATAGCCGCTTCTCGGCTTGCTGAGCAATTTGCTGTTCCAACAGTAATGATCTGCCTTGCAGGCGAAACCGGCAAAGGCTCATGCAGAAGCTATAGTAATTTTAACATGTATGAGGCACTGAAAGCCTGTTCCGGTGAATTAATAAGTTTTGGCGGTCATGCATCTGCAGCGGGCTTAAATATCTCCAAAGACAAAATATCGTCTTTCCGAAAAGCCTTGTCTGAGTATTACATTTGCCACAAACCGGATAGTTTGCCAGACGTGAATTGCAATATTCTGCTGCGTGATGCTTCCATATTGACAGAGGAAAATGTCAAATCGCTGAGCGTTTTGGAGCCCTATGGCAATTCTAACGAAAAAACGATCTTTTGTTTTTACGATGTAGTCATGGACTCGATTTCCGCTGTCGCAAATGGAAAGCACTCCCGTCTGAGATGCACAGTAGACGGGTACTCGTTTGAGGGAATCTTTTTTTCTCATACACCGCAACAATGCGGCGTAAAAAACGGAGATCGGGTTGACATTGCCTTCTTTCCTCAACAAAACAACTATAAGGGAGACAATTCTGTACAACTGTACCTCACAGGCCTTCGTAAACATTCCGGATTCGAGTTATGCAGGAATGTATTGCTCGAGGGTTATACCGGTTTTACAGAGCTTCTTTATTCATATGCACCTGCAGAAAGGAAAGACTTTATTCCTGCTTGGCGCATTTTAGAAAAAAACCAGTTTCAACTACCGGAGTCACCTGAAGAGTTGCTCAGATTATGTCCGGCTGAAATGTCTATTGAAAAATTTTGCATTTGTCTGTGGGCTTTTTTTGAAGCCGGCTTGATCTCTTCCTCTGACGGCAGAATACTCGGAGCAAAGAAATCTTCCCTCCAAGGAAAAGCAGACTTGTTTTCTTCCCCTATTATGACACAGCTGAGCAAATATACCCTTAAAAAAGGCGATGATTAAATGCGTGATGAAATAGAAACCTTACACACCGAAATTCTCGATCCGGATCAGATGTTCAGTGAGTTAGAACGTAAGATCCTATCAACCAAACCAAATGTAGACCTTGGACGTATTAGGGCTGCCTATGAAACAGCCAAAACAGCTCACGCGGGTCAAAAGCGAAAGGATGGCTCCCCGTATGTAACGCATACTGTAGCAGTTGCAGACATCATTGTTGAGATGGGGTTGGATGAAGACTCCATTGCAGCCGGATTATTACACGATGTAATTGAAGATACCCCTCTTAGTCATGCAGATATTGCTAAGCAATTCGGTGTTGTTGTCGCAGATTTGGTTGACGGCGTGACTAAACTGACCCGCGTTCAGTTTACCAGCAAAGAAGATGAGCAGATGGAAAATCTGCGCAAAATGCTGTTGGCCATGTCCAAGGATATCCGGGTTATAATGATTAAAATTGCAGATCGTACGCATAATATGCGAACAATGCAATTTCAGACGCCGGATAAACAGCGCTCAAAATCGCTTGAAACAATGGAAATCTATGCCCCAATCGCTCATCGTTTGGGTATGCAGCGATGGAAATGGGAACTTGAAGATCTCTCCTTAAAGTATCTCGACCCTACCGGTTATGCCGAGATTACTCATACGCTGGAATCAAAAATGCCTGACCTTGAGCCGTTTATGGCCGCAATGGAGCAGAGAATTAAAGCTCGTTTGAAGGCGGAAAATATCGAGAGCACGGTTTATTACCGCATCAAGCATGTCTATAGCATCTACAGGAAAATGTACAGTCAAAAAGTTGGGATGACCGGTATTTTTGACTTATGTGCTTTCCGGGTTATTGTAGATACAATACCTGACTGCTATAATGTTCTCGGTCTGATTCATGATATGTTTAAGCCTGTCCCCGGTCGGTTTAAAGATTATATCTCTACACCGAAGCCAAATATGTATCAGAGTGTTCATACGACCGTAATCGGCTCCGAAGGTATCCCCTTTGAAGTGCAGATCCGCACCTGGGACATGCACCACATGGCCGAATACGGTGTTGCCGCGCACTGGAAGTATAAGATGGGCAACAGCAGCACGGCCCTTCGCACCGGTGACGAGGACCTGTTTGCCTGGGTCCGCCGTCTGCTGGAAAACCAGCAGGAGACCGACGCACAGGACTTCGTCAGCAGCCTGAAGGTAGATATGTTTGCGGATGAGGTCTTCGTGTTCTCCCCCAAAGGCGATGTCATCAATCTCCCTTCAGGCGCAACGCCTATCGATTTTGCCTATAATATCCATTCCGATGTCGGCAACCACATGGTCGGTGCAAGCGTCAACGGAAAGATCGTCACCTTTGACCATCCGCTGCAGAACGGCGATATTGTCGAGATACGCACCTCAAAGTCTGCGCCCGGCCCGAGCCGTGACTGGCTGAACATCGCAAAGAGCGGTTCTACACGCACAAAGATCAAGCAGTGGTATAAAAAAGAGCGACGGGAAGAAAACGTCCAGCGCGGCCAGGCTATGGTCGAGGATGAACTTCACCAGCATAACCTGTCCCTTGACGAGGTTACTGAGGAAAAGATCACCGCACCGATCCTGAAACGGCTTTCCTATTCTACGATGGAAGACCTGTTTGCGGCCGTAGGCTATGGTGGCCTGACAGCGGAGCGGGCTGCGAACAAACTGAAGGATGAATATGCCAAGTATACCAAGCCGGAGCATAAGACGGCCCTGGACAAAGTGGCCGAAGCGGCGGAACGCCGTGAACATCAGGCAAGGCTGAGTAAGAAAGCGGTCCACGGTGTGCTTGTGGAAGGGCTGGATAATTGCCTGATCAAGTTTTCCCGTTGCTGCGCTCCGGTACCCGGAGATGACATCATCGGCTTTATTACCCGTGGGCAGGGCATTTCCATTCACCGCAAGGACTGCAAAAATTACGTCAACCGCAGCAGTTCCCCGGAGGACGAGGCGCGCTGGCTGTATGTGGAATGGGCTGAGGTCATCAGCGATACCTACGTCACAACCTTTACCATTCTGGCCAATGACCGCAGCGGGCTGGTTATTGACGTAGCGACTGTGCTCAATACCGTCAATGCCAAGGTCCACACCCTGAATTGCCGCACGGTCTCTTCCCAGTCCATTATTACTATCGCTCTGGAAGTGAAAAATGCTACGGAACTAAAATATGTCATCAGCCGCCTGGAAAAGATCACCGGCGTGCGCCGCATTGAGCGCAATGGCTGAGCAAGGAGTGTAAAGGACCATGCGAGCTGTAGTGACCCGTGTAAAACAGGCTTCCGTTACGATCGACGGTGAGCTTGTCAGCAAGATCGGCCAGGGCTTTCTTGTGCTCTTAGGCGTTCACAAGGAGGATACCGAGGCCAACGCGAAGAAAATTGCCGATAAGATCTGTGGCCTTCGCGTATTTGAAGATGAAAACGGAAAGATGAATCTGGGCCCTGCCGCGGTTGGTGCGGAATTGCTCATCGTCAGCCAGTTTACTCTGCTGGCCGACACCTCGTCACGGCGGCCCGGCTTTTCCAATGCCGCCTCCGGCGTTCTGGCGACCGGCCTGTATGAAAAGGTCGTCGAGCTCTGCCGGGAAAACGGTTTTTCTGTGCAGACCGGCGTGTTTGGTGCAGATATGCAGGTGATGTCTATAAATGATGGGCCTGTTACCATCGTTTTGGACTATTGAAAGGAGATACTTATGCAGATCAAAACCCTCGTTGTAGGGCCGGTAGAGACCAATTGTTATATCGTGATCAACGAGCAGGAGCATGCCTGCGTACTCGTGGATCCGGGCGATGAAAGCAACGCAATCCTGGATTACGTGGAGTCCCAATCCCTGAAGGTCTCAGCCATCCTGCTTACCCACGGTCATTTTGACCATGTGAACGGCGTGCCCGCCATTGTCGAGGAAACGAACGCCGTTGTATATATGCACCGGCTGGACGATGCCAGCGAACGGCACTCCCCCTACTTCCCTCTTGCCCTTCCCGCCAACGGCCGCTATTACTCTGAAGGAGACATAATCAATGAAGCCGGGCTGAGCTTTTCCGTGCTCGAAACCCCGGGGCATACACCGGGCAGCGTATCCCTTATTTGTGAGGACGCACTCTTCACCGGTGATACCCTCTTCTGCGGCAGCTGCGGCCGGACGGACCTGGAGGGCGGCGACTCGGACACCGAGCTGAAGTCGCTGAAGAAGCTGTGCGCCATCGAAGGCGAATATGATGTTTTCCCCGGTCACATGGACCAGACCACCCTTTTCCGTGAGAAAAACTTTAACCCATATTGCCGTATGGCACAAAATTCATAATAGGAGGATTACCCCACATGCAGGAGCCAACCCTGGTTATCCTGGCTGCCGGAATGGGCAGCCGTTTTGGCGGATTAAAGCAGATCACTTCCATCGATGACTTTGGCCACGCAATCATCGACTTTTCCCTGTATGATGCCTACCGCGCAGGCTTCCGTAAGGTCGCATTTATTATCAAACATGCGATTGAGGAAGATTTCAAGGCACGTGTCGGCCACCGGGCAGAAAAGTACTTTGACGTTACCTATGTTTTCCAGGAGCTGGACAAGCTCCCTGAGGGCTATTCGATCCCCGAAGGCCGTGTTAAGCCCTGGGGCACCGGTCATGCAGTCCTCTGCTGCAAGGAGGCCATTCAGGGTCCGTTTGCTGTCATTAATGCCGATGACTTTTACGGTCCCGGCGCCTATAAGGCCTTATACGATTTTCTGGTCAGTGATCGGCCGGAAAACAGCCATGCCATGGTTGCCTACCGTTTGAAGAACACCGTCACCGAAAACGGCTATGTTGCCCGCGGCATATGCAGCGTAAAGGACGGCCTGCTGACCGACGTTGTAGAACGCACCCACATTGAAAAGGACGGCGAAAACGGAAAGTTTACCGAAGACGGCGAGACCTGGTTCCCGCTGGACGGCAATGCCCCGGTCTCGATGAATTTCTGGGGCTTCAGCAATTCCCTGCTGCAGGAGCTCAGCGACCGCTTCCCTGCCTGGCTGGATGAAAACCTGCCGAAGAACCCGATGAAGTGCGAATACTTCCTCCCGTTTGTGACCAACAGCGTGATCCAGGAAGGTAAAGGCACCGTTACCGTGCTCGACTGCACCGAGACCTGGCACGGCATCACCTATAAGGAAGACCTTCCCGAGCTTATCGCCGCCGTCGCAGATATGCGTACCCGCGGCATTTACCCCAACAGCCTGTTAGATTGAAAGGAGAAAACCTATGTCTATTCTTGTTACCGGTGGCGCCGGATATATCGGCAGCCATACCTGCGTGGAGCTTCTCGAAAAGGGCTACGACGTTGTCGTCGTAGATAACCTGGTCAACTCCAGCCCGAAATCTCTTGAGCGCGTCCGTCAGATTACGGGTAAGAACGTCACCTTCTACGAAAAGGACGTCCGTGACCGCGCAGCCATGAAGGATATCTTCAAGACCCACAGCATCGACTGCTGCATTCACTTTGCCGGCCTGAAGGCCGTCGGTGAATCCGTCGCCATGCCGCTGGAATACTATGACAACAACCTGTTCTCCACCGTCGTCCTTTGCGAGACCATGAAGGATTTCGGTGTTAAGAACATCGTCTTCTCCTCCTCCGCAACCGTGTACTCCGGCGATAACGAAATGCCTCTGGCCGAGACCTCCAAGACCGGTATGTGCACCAATCCCTACGGCTGGACCAAGTACATGTCCGAGCAGATTCTGCGCGATATGGCCCACGCTGTCGACGATATGTCCGTCAGCCTGCTGCGCTACTTCAACCCCATTGGCGCCCATCCCTCCGGCCTGATCGGCGAAGACCCGCGCGGCATCCCCAACAACCTGATGCCGTACATCTCCCAGGTGGCCATCGGCAGACGTGAACAGCTCAGCGTTTTCGGCAACGATTACGACACCCACGACGGCACCGGCGTGCGTGACTACATCCACGTTGTCGACCTCGCCAAGGGCCACGTAGCCGCCATTGACTATATGGCCGCCGGCCACAGAGGCGAGAACGTATTCAACCTTGGCACCGGTCAGGGCTACAGCGTGCTGGACATCGTCAAGGCTTTTGAGAAGGCCAACGGCATTGCTATCCCCTACCAGATTGCACCGCGCCGTCCCGGCGATCTTGCTACCGTCTACTCCACCCCGGACAAGAGCGCCGAGCTCCTGGGCTGGAAGGCCGAGTATGACCTGCTGGATATGTGCCGCGACACCTGGAACTGGCAGTCCAAGAACCCGATGGGCTATGCAGAATAAACGATTCCTGGAATAAAATCGAGTAGGGGCTATCAAGTAGCCCCTCTCACACCACGAAGCGTGCCGTTCGGCACTTCGCGGTTCAATTTAATTTCAAAGCATGTTTTTGGACATAGTAGTCCATAGGGCTGATGAGTTCTTTTCTCATCAGCCTT
>JAZRWD010000200.1:0-6656 GCA_045599525.1 Candidatus Limivicinus sp.
CGCAGGAACGGGCTGTAGCCCTTATAATTCTCCGGCAGGGTCGCCAGCTGGCCGCGCAGGAGGTCCCTTCCGTGGAAGCGGAACCAGCAGACGATGGTCGGGTCAAAGCTTTCCACGCAAACGTCTCCCTTATAGCCCTGAAGGATCTTATAGGTTTTGGCGCACAACTCACGGTTCCGCTTTCCGCTTTTCAGCTCAACGATCAGCGGTCCGCGCCCGCGGATCACGTTCAGGACATCGGAAAACAGAGGTATCGTTTCTTTTGTTCCGCACAGCTGCATCTGCGAAAGCTCTGCCCAGCTTTTTTCCTCGACTCTTGCGTGAACGCCGCATACGCGGTCCAGGGTATCATCGTGGAAGACAACGACCTCACCATCGCTGGACAGCTGAACATCCAGCTCAATGCCATATCCCGCCTCGGCAGCATGACGGAAGGCGGTAAGGGAATTTTCCGGAACGCTCAGGTCACGCCGGTGAAGGCCGCGGTGGGCGAAATTGTGATGGCGGAACGGCGCCCTTTGTCTTCTGGTAGAGTGGCCGGGCGCCAGCAGGAATACAGGACAGGCGGCCGCTATCGCCGCAGTCAGCAAAAGTCCGGTTCTTTTTTTCATAACACATCCTACTTCTGTGAGGAAGGATTGCCTTCCGGCATCAGCTCTGCTGCCATCACCTGCAGGATCTCCTCAAATTTTGCCACGTCCTCTTCCGGGAAACGGGCTTTTACACGGTCCATTACCGTGTTCTGGTAGTTGCGGTAGAGCATGGCATAGTTTCTGTATTTTTCGGACAGGATCAAATGGTACTCGCGCCGGTCTGTCGAGGAGTTTTCTCTCTCGAGATAGCCCTTTTTGATCAGGCTGTTGACCTTATAGGTTGCATTGGATTGGGAAATATTCAGGAATTCCGCAAACTCACCGATCGTTGGCTGGTCGAGCATGGCAATGACCTCCAGCGAGATGGCTTCCATTGCGGAAAGAGAACCTTCCCGCTCTTTTACCTGTTCAAAGACTCTTCGATAGAATTCGAATTTGAATCGGTCATAGACTTTCGCAAAGCTCTGATATAGCATTATGGCTCCCCCTTCGTGAATAATTGCCGTTTTGATTATCGTACGCTCATTATAACACAGAAAACGGTACAGTGCCAACAGCACCATACCGTTTTCGTGAAGCCATATTAAAAATTATTCCCGGCTTACTTAATGCCGTACTTCTTGTTGAACTTGTCAACACGACCGCTGGTATCGACGAGCTTCTGCTTGCCGGTGTAGAACGGATGGCACTTGGAGCAGATTTCAACGGTGATGTTCTTCTTGGTGGAACCGGTCTCGATGATGGCGCCGCATGCGCAACGAATGGTGGTCTGCTCGTAATTGGGATGGATGCCTGCTTTCATTTTCATTAACTCCTATGACAAAGGCTGCTCTGATTGTGCTGCAAAAAAGCATAGTTACAGAACGCAAGGCTGATTGTAGCACACCGCATAGCGGATTGCAAGTCTTTTTCCTGCCTTTTTTTGGTCTGCTCTGCTTCATTTTGTACGGTTCTTTTCCGGTTTCCTGCTGGGCGACAATTGCGCTGTGATCTTCTGGAAAAATGTTGAAAAACCGTCAAAAACGGTTCATTTACCGCATAAAAAGGGCTTCCTTGTTCAGCGTTTCGGTGCAAACTGTGCATTTTGCTGTCCACGGTTTAAAATTAGCGGGATAGCTGTTCATAATTTGTATACAATTGTCAATTGCAAGGAACAAGAAAAAGGGCTATTATTCTTCAGACTGTCTTACACAATGCAATAGTGACAGAAATAATTTATGGAGGAAATCTCATGGATAAGAAAACCGTTCTTCAGAATTACAGATTCATGGCCATTATGGTCGGTTCTATGATTCTCGGTGCTCTTGTCGGCTGGTTCCAGCCTGCATTCGGCAACAGCATCGCATTCCTTGGCACTGTGTTCATCAATATGATGTTCTGCATCGTTGTTCCCCTCGTATTCTCTTCGATCGCAGGTGCCGTTGCCGGCATGTCCAGCCGTAAGCGCGCCGGCAAAATTCTTGGCGTAACTGTCGGTACCTTTGTGATTACCGGTCTGATCGCTGCCTTTATCATGTACCTCATCATGATGGTATTCCCCCCTGTGCTCTCTGCCTGGGCCGAAGTTCCCTCTGAAGAGGTTGGTGACTATGCATCTCTCACCACCATGATCGTCAATTTCTTTACTGTTCCTGACTTCTCCGGTCTGCTTTCTCGCAGAGCCATGCTCCCGCTCATCGTCTTCTCCATGCTCTTCGGCTTTGCTGTTAACCTGAACGGCGGCAGCAGCACTCCGGTTGGCCAGTTCCTGCAGGACCTCACCAACGTCATGCTCCGCATCGTAAAGATCGTTACCTACTACGCACCGATCGCTTTCTTTGCTATTTTTGCTGACCTGGTCGCAACCTACGGCAGCCAGATCACCGAGAGCTATGGTCGCGCACTGGCTGTTTACTATCCCCTCTGCTTCATCTACGTCTTCACCGCATTCCCGCTGTTCGCACGCTTCGGCGGCGGCAAGGGTGCTGCAAAGGTTATGTTCAAGAACATTGCCCGTCCGGCTATCGTTTCCCTCGGCACCTGCTCCTCTGTTGCAACCATTCCGACCAACATGGAAGTTGCTGAAGAGACCGGCATCTCCAAGGACGTTTCCGATATGGTTCTGCCTCTCGGCGCTACCATGCACATGGACGGCTCCTGCTTCTCCTGCGTACTGAAGGTCGCTTTTGTTATGGGCGTTTTCGGTCAGCAGCTCACCTTCGCCAACCTGGTTCCTGTTCTGCTCGTTGCCGTTCTTTCTTCCGTTGGCATGAGCGGTGTTCCCGGCGGCGGCTACATCGGCGAGTACATCATCTGCTCCATCTTCTTCCCGAACCAGATGGAACTGGCTTTCCCGATCCTCGTTGCTATCGGCAACCTGGTCGATCCTCCTGCCACCATGATCAACTCCGCAGGCGACTACGTTGTTTCCTACATCGTATCCCGCTATGTTGATGGCAAGGATTGGCTCCAGAAGCAGCTCAAGAAGTAAGAATCCACGCCTTTCTTTCCTCCTCTCTGTTTTCGGACAGAGAGGTTTTTTTAATGGCTGTAGACCGCGGAAGAATTTTATATTATAATGGAAAAAATCTGCTTATTTCCCCGGAGGGATTCTTATGGAAAGTACCGAAATCAAGAAGGAGCGCGCCGTACTGGTCGGTCTTTGCGCAGCCAGCATGGATGCCCATGAACGCTCCACCGATATATCCATTGACGAACTGGCCGCCCTGGTCGAAACCGCCGGCGGTGAGCCGGTCTTTCGCGTGATTCAGAACCGCCCTACCCCGGACCCCGGCACATTTATCGGTGACGGTAAGGTCAAAGAAGTGAAGGAAATTGCCGAGGCCAATGACTGCGATCTGGTTGTGTTTGACAATGAGCTCTCCCCTTCCCAGATGCGTGTGCTTGGCGAGGCCCTTGGCCTCAAGGTGCTGGACCGTTCCGGCCTGATCCTGGATATTTTTGCCCAGCGGGCACAGACCAGTGAAGGCCGCCTTCAGGTCGAGCTGGCACAGTATAAATATCTGCTGCCCCGCCTGACCGGCATGTGGACGCACCTCGTCCGCCAGACCGCCTCCGGCGGTTCCTCTCCGATTGGCACCCGTGGCCCCGGCGAGACCCAGCTGGAGACAGACCGGCGCCATATCCGCCGCAAGATCCAGAAGCTGGAAGAAGAGCTTGCGGAGGTACGCCGCGTCCGCAGCACGCAGCGCCGCAAACGCGAAAAGAACGCCCTGCCGGTCGTTGCCCTCGTGGGCTACACCAACGCCGGCAAGTCCACACTGCTGAACTGTCTGACCGATGCCGGTATTCCCGCAAATAACCGGCTGTTTGATACCCTGGATACTACAACACGCCGTCTGAAAATCGATGAAACACAGGAGATCCTGCTGTCCGACACCGTCGGGTTCATCCGCAAGCTTCCCCATCACCTGATTGAAGCCTTCAAGGCCACGCTGGAAGAACTCTCCTACGCCGATATTCTTATCCATGTCATCGACATTGCCAACCCGGAATGGGAGGAGCAGGCGCGCATCGTCAACGAACTGATCGTGCAGCTCAATGCAGAAGCGACGCCCTGCCTGCGGGTCTACAACAAATGTGATCTCTACGGCGGCATTCTCCCGCATGGCGAAGACATCGTATGCATTTCCGCCAGAAGCGGTGAGGGCGCAGATGTCCTTCTGCAAAAGCTTTCTGCCATGCTCGACCGCGGCAAGCGAGAGGTCTCCCTGCTTGTTCCATATGCCAATGCCGGTATTGTCGACCTGCTCAACCGTGAGGCCGTGATCCGTTCCACCGAATATCAGGATGACGGCATGCTGATTCAGGCCGTTGTCCCCCCGGAGATCTTTGGCCGAGTGAAAGCATTTATCCCCGGGTATACCGAGCCGAAGGAGGACTGGGAGACATGACCGAATATTACGTCCCCACAGCCTTCGGTGAATCGGAATATGTGGAAAAACGCTCCTGCTTTCTCGGCTATCTGATGCCGGTCGAAAGCGAAGAGGAAGCCCGCGCGTTTATTGAGGAGATCAAGCGCAAGCATCACGATGCACGCCATAACTGCTGGTGCTACCTGCTCAATGGCGGCCCGGAACGCTACTCCGATGACGGGGAGCCGCAGGGAACCGCGGGAATCCCCATGCTGGAGATGTTCCGCCGCGAGGGCGTCACCAACCTGGTCTGTGTGGTGACACGCTATTTTGGCGGCATTCTTCTGGGCACCGGCGGCCTGCTGCGTGCCTATACCAAGGCCGCAAAGGATGCGCTGGACCAGGCAGGAATCTCCGTCGTGCGGACCTGGCAGGAATGCATGCTCCCCTGCCCCTACGCCGCCTTCGAGCGCTATAAAAACGAGATCGCCGCGGCAGACGGTGTTGTCATCGACACCATCTATGCCGACCGCATCACGCTTCGCATACTTTTACCCGAAGGGAAAGTGGATGCCTTTGCGACACGCCTGCGTGACCTCAGCAGCGGCAGTGCAGAGCTCGCCGTTCTCGGGGAAAAACACATGGCCGCGCCTATAGGCTAAAGGGTAAAATCCAAATACAGCAAACCGACGCAACGGAGTCATCGAACAAACTCCATTGCGCCGGTTTTTTGTCTGCGCAGGTAAACTGCGCTCATGTTTACTTTTTCTTTTTTCCGAAGATCCCGCTCTTGGAACCGCTGTCCAGCTCACCCATCGAAGCGGCAAACTGGCGGAGCAGTTCCTTCTGGCTTCCGGACAGGTTCTTGGGGACCACGAGGTTGACCGTAACGAACTGGTCGCCGCGGCCGCTTCCGCGCAGGTACGGAATACCCTTACCCCGCAGGCGGAAGGTGGAGCCGGACTGCGTTCCCTCCGGGATGGTCAGCTTGACCTTACCGTCCAGCGTCGGGACCTCGATCTCTGCACCCAGAACTGCCTGTGCATAACTGATGTCTTCCACCAGGATGACGGAAGAGCCGTCGCGTTCAAATCTTGCATGCGGGCGGACATTCACGCTGACCAGCAGGTCGCCGTTCGGGCCGCCATTGGAGCCCACACTGCCCTGGCCGGGCTTGGAGATCGTCTGGCCGTCATCAATACCGGCCGGGATATTGACCTTGACCTTGTGCTGCTTCCGGATGTTGCCCATTCCACGGCAATTTTTGCACGGCTGGTGAATGATCTTGCCTGTGCCGCGGCACTTGGAGCACTGCACCGTGGACTGTGCCATGCCAAAGGGCGTTCTCTGCGTTGTGCGGACGGTACCGCTGCCTTTACAATCCGGGCAGACCTCCGGCGTGGTTCCGGGTGCGCAGCCACTGCCGCTGCAATCCGGGCACTGCTCGATGCGGCCAATCGTCACTTCTTTTTCGCAGCCAAATGCGGCTTCCTCGAAGCTGATCACAACAGAGGAACGGACGCTTTCACCCTTTCGCGGTGCATTCGGGTTGCTGCGACCGCCGCCAAAGCCGAAAATGTCGCCAAAGATATCGCCCAGGTCCCCAAAATCGCTGAAGCCGCCAAAGCCACCGCCTGCCCCGGCACCATAGTTGGGGTCGAAGGCCGCAAAGCCGTACTGGTCATATTTAGCGCGCTTGTCCTCATCGGACAGGACCTCATAGGCCTCATTCGCCTCTTTGAAGCGCTCTTCGCATTCCTTGTCGCCCGGGTGAAGATCCGGGTGGTTTTCTTTGGTCAGCTTGCGGTATGCTTTTTTTATTTCATCCTTTGAGGCACTTTTGCTAACGCCAAGAACCTCATAGTAATCTCTTTTATCTGCCATATGCTTTCTCCGATCCGATGAATTCTCTTAATGCGCCATAGAGGCGGAGTGAAATCTCCGCCTCCCTGGTACAATTCAGATAGCTAATCTGAAAGAATTACTTATCGTCGTCAACTACTGTGTAATCTGCGTCGTAATAATCCTGGCCTGCTGTGTTGCCGCCCTGGTTCGGATTATAGCCCTGGGAAGGATCATAACCGCCCTGTGCGCCTGCGCCCTGCTGAGCAGCTGCGGCAGCCTGATACATCTTCTCGGAGATCTTGTAGAAGGTCTGGGTCAGGTCTTCGGTAGCCGCCTTGATTGCTGCGGTATCGGTGCCGGTGAG
>JAZRWD010000201.1:0-4575 GCA_045599525.1 Candidatus Limivicinus sp.
CGTGCGCCTGGCCGCTGCCCCGGATTTTCCGCGTTCTGCCGACCTGACGGTCAACTGCGGGAAGGTGCTCACCATGGGGCTGAATGCCGATGAGCTGGCTGCTTTCGTCCGCACCTGGCAGTTCTACGAACAGGCGATGCGCCGCCGCCGCTATTACCGGGCCCTGGCGGAAAAGGCCCACGCCGCGTGATACAAAAAAAGCGGGACCGTTTTCACGGTCCCGCGAGGGCGACAGACACTCTGCATTTATGTTTTTTTTATTCGCTCAGATCATGACGCTTATTTCAAAGAATTCAAAAAGTCGATTGCTTCATAAACGTTCGAGAAGGTTAAGCATTTCTGGCAAAGCCAGCGATTGCGCTCATCGGTATCTTCAAGACCAGGCAATCCATCCTGAAGCAAATGGATAACCGTTTTTCTCGAATTTTCAGCAGCAACAGGATATCGCTGAGCAATCTTAGCGGTAACATCTGCATCACCCTTTTTATAGTGCGGCTCCTTAGTCAGTAACCTCTCCATCACACGTTCCTTTTCAGAAACAGTCCGGATGGGAGGCGTGTACAGTTCGTAATGCAGCATAAGCCAGTATTCAATGCAGCCTGTTGTCATCAGCAGCCGGACCTTAATCCCGGGCTTCTTTCGAAGGGTTCTTAGCCGCTTAATTATTTTCAGCCGCGCGTCCCAGGAGGCGATATCTTTGGTCTCCACATCAAAGAAGAACCACACTTCGTCGGTAACTTCCGCATAATCTCGATACGATTTATCTTTTTTGAATTTACTGTCCGCTTCCTCAAATAAGCCGGTAGCACCTGGCCGTCGGATAGAAGCAACATCACGAAATTCCTTTTTTAAAAAATCGGTATAAGCCTGTTCACTTTCGCCTTCGCAGAAAACGACGATATATGGCTTCTCACGCTTTGTACGACGGGGCATTACTCCACCTCCGCGATTTCGATGTCCGGTGTAGCGCCATATTTACCGACAAGATATCCCTTCCGGATGTTGTCTGTTGTTCTGGTAGCAAACTCACTGATACTGTAAAGCTCGGATGCACCCTCCTTATCCTGCTTATCAACAAAGTACAGCTGATCTTTACGAAGCAGCTCCAGATTCATAAGCTCCGTGTTATGGGTAGTGAAGACGATCTGCGCTCCATTCGGATTTGCAGCCTTACTCTGGAACTTGGCAATAATATAATTGACCAGCTTCGGATGAAGCTCACGCTCCAGTTCATCCACCAGCAGAATACCGCCTGTACGTAATGCCGATTCAATAGCAGGTGCCAGTGCCATCAGCTTTCTGGTGCCATCAGACTCATCCGCAAGGTCGAGCAGGTAGGATGCTTGCTTGCCATCCTTTGTTTGTCCCTGGTGGCTTGCCTTTGCCGTTACTTCTCCCATCTGCAGGCGTACTTCACCGTTATTGGATGTTTCTGAGAGAACATGCAAAAATTGCACTAAGGCATTTTTTATTCCATCCGGAATGGCCTTCGGCAGCAAGTCATCGTCTTTTAACTCTTTACGGTCAAACGCAAACTGCATATCCTGAATGCCGAGGTCTGCAGCTTTCGCATAATCCGAGATTGCCCTAAGCATATTCTTATCTTCCGAATACTCCAGAAGCTGTCCCGGAATATCGGAGTAATCACGAGAGAAATACACCTGATCGCGGAACCAGCGCATCGCAGCAACACAGGGCGCATCATTCATCGTACAGGCAACGGAGAAAAACAGTTGATTCTCAGCAACCATTTCTCCAATCATACTTCTTTTGGCCCTTTCCTCGGTAAAAGAAAACTCCTGGCCGGTTCTGTTGAAGATCAGCGCCTTCTGCCCTTTTGGAGCATGGTACAGATATTCAGAGAAAACTTTCTCTCTTGTTGCAGAAAAGCCGTACCAGTATTTCGTTCCGTTCGAGGTGTAGACAAAATCAAATTCTGTAGGCTCATCTTTGGAATAATCGTTTAACGAGAAGGGATTAACAGGAATAACTGCTCGCTCATGCTGCGTTCTCTGTGCATTGCGGATAAACTGCACAGCAAGCCAGAAGGCACGAATGACATTACTCTTGCCGCCGCCGTTTTTGCCATAGATGGCACAGGCCGGCAACAGCTTAACCGTTGATGTCAGTGGAATCAGACAGGTTTTAAAAGAGCTTAAACCGGTTGCCTCCATTGATAAAGTAGCTTCATCACGGAAAGAACGGTAATTTTTGAAACGAAATTCGATTAACATGATAAACCACCTCCATGGTTGCTCTAAATAAGTATATCGCCATTATTTCAGAAATACAATAGAAATATTCAATATTTTTGATTTTATCGGTTTAATTTCTTTTGCATTTCGTTTATCCGGCATCAATTGCGTCGGTAAACGCCCCCCCGGAATCAAAGTTTCCCGAAAAAAAGGCCCAACCTGGATAGACAATGTAGGGGCGGGTCGAAGGTGAATTGCTTGCCGCAGCACACAAAAAAGGGGACTGCCTCTACTGAGGCAGTCCCGAAGTATTCTGTTTGTTTCCGCAAAAACTCAGCCGATGTATGCGGCAGCGTTCTTTGCTGCAGTACGACCGGAGTTGACGTTGTTTGCGTTGCAGGAAGCGGGAACGTTCATGGTGTAGGTCTCACGATAGAGCTCGCAGCCATCGGTGCCGACGGCATACAGGCCGGGGATGGCCACGCCGAATTCGTCAATGGCTTCCATGTTGCGGTTCGTGCTGATACCGCCGACGGAGGTCCAGAAAGCGAGATCCTGACGGAAGATGTAGTACGGAGCGTTGCGGAGGGCGACCATCTTGTCTGCCGGCTTGTCGAAATCTTCGTCGTCGCCGTTGTCGCACATTTCGTTGTAGTGGTCAACCGTTGCGACCAGAGCTTCGGCATCCAGACCGATCTTCTCTGCCAGCTCGGCAATGGTGTCGGCCTTGTAGATGTTGTTTGCCGGGTTTGCTGCCACAGCTTCATCCACCTGGCCCTGGATATCCGTGCCGTTGGCAACGATCGTGTCAATGATACCCTGGTCGATGATCAGGTAGGAGGTCTTCTGGGTGTGAACGGCGTTGGAGTTGTTGCCCGGGGTGATGGCGCCGCAGTTTTCGTTGCAGTAGCGCTGTGCGTCCTGGTTGACCCAGAGGACGGGGCCGCCGCGGTGGATGCTCTGCGTCATGCTGGCGAAGAAGTCAATGCCATAGGAGAACGGCTCACGCAGGAAGCCGCGCTGACGGGAAACGTCCAGAGCGCCTGCCTGGATCGCCATCTTCAGGCCGTCGCCGTTGTGGCCGGGAACGCCGTTGTTGATGGAGTAGGTCAGGTCATAGCCGCGTTCCTTCATCATCTCTTCGTTGTTGGCATAGCCGCCGGAAGCGAGGATAACGACCGGGCAATTGATGCGGATGACGGCGTCGCCCTTGGTGGCCAGGATACCGGCAACCTTGCCGTCCTTGAGGATGAGCTCACGGCCGCGGGTCTCGGTCATGAAGGTGGCGCCCAGCTCTTCTGCCTTGGCTGCCATCGGGGAGATGAAATTGGAGCCCTTGCCGTCCTGGAACCAGTGGAAGGCATCAAACTTGCCGAGGCCGTAGTAGTTGTCGATCACGCCGGAGAAGATAACGCCGTTCTCAATCAGCCAGTCAAGGTTGGCTGCGGAGTTGGTGACCATGTCCTTCCAGAAGAGGGCATTTACACGGTAGTTGAAGAACTCCTGCTCGGTGGCAACGATCTGCTTGAAGGTGATGTCTGCGCCCTTGTTCTGTTCCTTCTGCATCTTGCTGCCGACGGCGAACATGCCTTCCGTGCCGTTGCCGTTGCCGCCCAGATAGCCGTTGCATTCCAGGCAGATGGTCTTCTTGCCGAGCTCTGCGGCCTGAACGGTTGCGCAGATGCCGGAGGAGCCGGAACCGACGACAACGATCTCGGCTTCATAGGTCTCGGTCTCCTTGCCCAGGAGAGTGTCGGCTGCATCGTCAGCGAGGGCTGCGGTGCCCATCAGGCTGGAAGCGGCGGTCAGGGCTGCCGTTGCGGCTACGCCCTTGAGAAAGCTGCGGCGGGAGATGTTTTTCATGTGTTTGTTCCTTTCTACTCTTATGGAATAAATTGGTTTTGCGATAATTAATTCTATCACAATTGTTCGGAAATGTATATGGCAATTCTATGACAATTTTGCACGGATGCACAAGTGCGACCGTGCAAACGGCCCCGTCATTGCACCGCCTTCCAACCCGCGGACACCGCCGGCCAATAAATCCACGCGCCAAACGAACCAAACCGGCAACCCCGTAGGGGCGGGGGCTTGCCCCGCCCGCAAAACCCGCCCGTAAGATTGCACCGGCCCGCAAAAAGAAAAGGCTCCCCTTGAGGTCCAAGGGGAGCCCTAAAGGACTAGGCGCAAGCGCCGTCGCTGTCAGCCCGCAGGGCTGACTGAGGAGATTTCGCCCGTGACCACGCACCGGCCCGCAACCCGCGGACACCGCCGGCCAATAAATCCACGCGCCAAACGAACCAAACCGGCAATCTTGTAGGGGCGGAGCTTGCTCCGCCCGCAAAACCGCCCGCAAAACCCTGCCCGCAACCTTGCACCC
>JAZRWD010000202.1:0-9481 GCA_045599525.1 Candidatus Limivicinus sp.
TTCACGCTGGCTGCTCATGGCCGCTGCCGTGCTGGCTGTTATCGGTTCCCCAGCTCATTCACGCAAATTTGCCGCGTTGCTGCTCTTTGAAGCTGCCCGGTAATATAAACACCCGCTCCCCGCTTCTCTCTATTCTGGAGCGGGCTTCTGCTGCTCTGTATGCCTTGCTCTTTTCTAGATCCGCTATATATTTTTTTGCAATTATCTTGCATACTTTTACAGTATATTTCGGTATGATTCAAAGACCAGCGCAAAACTTAAAAAAGCCCTAAATTACACGATTTCCGGCATATATTCTCTAATGCTATAGTAACGCGCGCACGCGCGCGCAAGGAAAATATAAAATGTCGTGAACCCGTATCGAAACGCCGGGTTCACTTGAAAATCGGTTTTTCTTATGGGGGTGCTGCACGGGTTCGGCTCCCGTTGTGCCGCACTGCTGCTCTTTGAAGCTGCCCGGTAATATAAACACCCGCTCCCGGCTTTTCTCTGCTATGGAGCGGGCTTCTGTTGCCCTATTTCACGCCGCAAAAGTCTTGAGCTGGCTTATAAAAGGCTTGAGCTATTGCGGATCCGCGCTCATGGCCGCTGCCGTGCTGGCTTCCGTTCCCCGCTCCCGGTTGCGGATCTGTTCTCATTCTGTCTGCTTTGGCCGTTCTGGATCTGCTCCCGCTCTGGCCGTTATCGGTTCCACGCTCCCGGTTACACTGATTGCCCGGAACGGCTCCCGCTGGCTGCTGCTCTGGTATGGTTCCCGGCAGCTGCTCCCCCGCCGCTCTCCGGTTCCCCGCTCATGCAGTCTGCCCCCCAGCGGCTCACGGCAGCTGCTCCGGAACGGCACCCGCTGGCCGCTCATGGCCGCTGCTTTGCTGTCTCCCGCTCCCCGCTCACGTTGGCCGCTGTTCCTGTACTCCAATCAAAAGTATTGAGCAAAGGCTTGAACGGCTATATATAAAGGCTTGAGAAGAGGCTTGATAGCATACAGCAACATACAGCAAGCTGTTATTGAAAAATGCTGAAATCTCAAGGAAAAATAAAGAAGCATACGCCAATATATAACAAGCTATTCCCAATCAAAAAATAATTGGTAAGGATGAGGTCGGCAGTTCGAATCTGCCCAGCAGCTCCAGTTTGGTTCTTTTGCTGGAAGGTTCTTCGGAACTTTTTGATATATATTTTCCCTCTTAACGCTGCGAAAGCAGCTTATCCTGGTCCATATTATTATTTCAATAATATTTTATATATATCTTATTTTGTTGCCGTCGGTTGAAAAACCGGCGTTCTTTTTTCATCCGCCGGCATGGGCCCCACGCACCGTGGTCCGTCTGTTCACCATGCCCGGTCACATACACTTCGGCCTGCCTTTTCGCCAGGACAGACCGTCTATACCGTAAAGGAGAAATGCTATGCAAAAAGAAAAGTTCATCCCCTTCGAAAAGCTCTCCAAGAAAAAACAGAGGGAGCTGAATGCCGCAAAGCGCAGCACCTGGGACATCAGCCCGGTCACCCGCCGGCCCGAAAATCCCAAAGCCTACAACAGAAGGAAGGCACTTCGTCAGGATCCGTATCCAACCGAAGTGCCTTCCTTTTTTTGTTTTTTTCTTCCGTTTTTCCCTTAAGCCTCTGCACAGGCACCAGGCGTAGCGCTGCGTAGCCTGCTGCAGAAGTGATTCAGCGCTTTTCTCCCGCCTTTTCTCCCAAAAGCGTGTAAATACAGATGCCGCCGATGACCACCGCGCCGCCCAGAACGACTATGGGGGACGGCAGCTCACGGAACAACGGGATACCTGTTACCGTAGCGAAGACCGGTTCCAACAGCATTACGGTTGAGATAAACGCCGCACTTTCGTACTTCAGCCCCCAGCTGAACACGCTGTGGCCCAGCAAAGTGCAGAAAACCGTCATTCCCGCGGCACAGAGCAGGTTCCTCGGGCCGTAACCGAAGGCAGACTTCCCGCTCAGCAGCAGGATAATCAAAACAGTAGCCGCAGCCACACCGTAAACCAGCAGGGTATAGATTGCTGTGGAAAGAGTCCTTCGGCAGACCTTGCCGCTCAAAGTGTATACCGCCATGCAGGCTGCACCGGTCAGGGCGAAAAAATCCCCTTTCAGGGAGCTTCCGTTGCCTGCGTCCGCCAGGGCAATGACAACACTGCCCGCAAATGTCACCAGAATGCCCAGCCAGCCGAGCCTGCCGATGCGCTCATGAAAGATCGTCACCAGCACAAAGGCCACAAAAAACACCTCCGTGTCCACAAGTACCACGGAGGACGCAATGCTCGTGCAGCGGAGCGACGCAAAATAACAGGTAAAATGTAGCCCCAGGAACACACCGCTCAGCAGGCACAGCAAGCCTTCCCGACGGCCAACGGAGCACAGCTCCTCCCGGTTTTTCCACAGGTTCCAGGGCAGCAGCAGGGCCACGGCGAGGGCCATACGGTAGAACACCAGCACCAGGGAAGGGGCATCAGAAAAACGTACCAGGGCTGCCGAAAAAGACGTTCCCAGTACGCCTAGGATAATCAGAAGTTTTTTCATGTGAATGGAATCCTTTTCTGCAGGAATACCGGTCCGGTGTAGCACAGGCTTAGCGGTTCCCTGCTGCACGGCGATGGCAAAGGTTGATTCCTGCCGTATTATGGTACAGCAGAGGCCGCGCTCGGCAGCCTCTGCTGTATCTCTCTATAGCCGGAGTTTCCCGCCGATGCGGATCAGATGAAGCTGACCGGCATGCGGACCATATCCGGGGTAACGTCGGCCACTGTCTTTGCGCCGCACATATACATTGCGTCACTGAACTCAGCCTTGATTTTCTGCAGGTAGACGCGGATGCCCTCTTCGCCGCCGCCATAATAGCTGATAAGGACCGGGCGGCAGATCAGCACGCCATCTGCCCCCAGAGCGATTGCCTTGAACACATCGTAACCGGTACGCAGACCGCCGTCTACCAGAATCTTCACCTTGCCGCCAACCGCTGCCACGATTTCCGGCAGAACTTCCGCGGTAGAGGGGGCATAGGGCAGCACGCGGCCGCCATGGTTGGATACAATAATTGCGTCGGCCCCGGCCTCAACCGCCTTCTCGGCTGCCTTCACACTCATAATTCCCTTTACAATAAAGGGCTTTTTGGTGCACTCCCGCAGCTCACGGATGAGCGCAACGTCCTTCGTACCGGCAGATCCGCCCAGCTTTTTCAGATGGGGCAGGCCTGCGCTGTCGGCGACCAGGGAAACCGCAAAGGGATCATACTCGGCAATCTGTGCCAGCTTTGCCTTGATGGCCTCTGTGTTCATCGGGTTAAGCACAGGAACGCAGGCGTTGCTGTGAGCACTTCCGGCCTGCAGAGCACGCAGCTGCACGTCTTCCTTCAGACCGTCGCCAAAGAAATGGGCAGAGCCCTCTGCTTCGCAGGCGGCAATGCACTTATCGTTAAAGTCACGAACATCGTCCGTAGGATTATACTGCATGGCGATGGAGCCGATAGGTGCGGTAAAAACCGGCATGGCAAAGGTTCTTCCGAACAGCTCGATAGAGGTGTCGGGGTCTTTGACATCGGTAATGGTGTCCATCTCCAGGCGGATCTTCTGCCAGCCTTCATAGTTTACATTGGCGCCGAGGCCGGGAGCCTTGGAGCCGGGGCCGGGCATAGTGTTCTTGCAGGCCAGACCGTTGCATACAGGGCAGACCTTGCAGTTGGGGCCGATGGTCTTACGGGCGTTTTCCAAAACTTCCTGATACGTCATGTATTGTTTCCTCCTGACGGATGTTTTTCGATTTCTCGTCTATTTTTCTGTTTTCCTGACATGTATGGACTTTCCCGCCGTCATGCGGTTCTTTCCCGCCGTGTCGGAGCCCTTCGGCAGGGCTGAATCTTAGTATATCTGTTTTCACGGCCTCTGGCAAGTGCGCAGGGACTGGCAGTTTCTCCAAAGTCTGCTGCGTTTTTTCGTCGCTTCGCCATGGGAATTTTTCCCACAGCTTGGTGCACTGTACCCTTCGGTTCAGTATCCGGTAGGTCCGAATCCTCTCTCTCCGTTCTTCAGCTCCAGACGTTCAATGTCCGTACTCTCAATGCGGATATAGCGGTCCTCCTCCAGCTCCAGCAGCAGATGGCCGATTCCTGTCTCTGTGCCCTGGACCTCCATCAGCACCGAGCCATCGTCCTCATTGCGGACCCATCCGGTCAGTCCCAGTGCCCTGGCCAGGCGCGTTGCCTGATACCGAAAGCCGACACCCTGCACCCGCCCGGTAAAACGGATGCGTTTGCGGACCGTCGGCCGCCCCTCTGCAGGGCTGCCTGCGCTGTTCATCGGAGCCGCTGCCGCTCCCCTTCCCCAGCCAAACACGCTCATTGGATTTCCGCCTTTCTATCGCAGACCTCTGTGGTCTGTTCTGCCTGCCGATCCGTCGCCTTTCCGCTGCGGAACACGCCCGCGTCGGTTACGACAAGGGGAATCCGTACATCGTGCGTCTCCTCCGGGATGTCCTCCCGTGTCAGGGCTTCCCGGCAGACCAGTACCGCAGCCCCCCGATAACGTTCCAGGAAGCGGTCATAATAGCCGCCGCCCTGGCCCAGCCGCTTCCCGTCGTGGCCGGCACTGACGCAGGGCAGAATGGCCAGGTCCACCTCTGCAGGGTCAACGGTCGGCAGCTCCGCAGGAGGTTCCAAAATGCCATATGCTCCGGGCTGGAGTGCACCGAGGTCTGTCAGCTCCTTCAGCAGCATTTTTCCCGGTTCCGCCAGGCACAGGGGGACACACAGGCGCCGTCCGGAGTCTAGTATCGCCTGCAGCAGGTCCATCGTCTGAATCTCCCGTGGCATGCCGACAAAGGCAAACACCGTCTTCGCCGCCTCATATTCCGGCAGGGTACGTACAGTCGTACAGATTGCCCGGTCCGCCGCAGCCTTTTCTTCCCCCGTCATACTCCGCTCAGCACAGCGAAGCGCACTGCGCAGGCTTTTTTTCTGTTCGCAAAGCCCGCTCATCTCTGCCTTCCCGGCCACTGCAACCTCTGCAGCGCCTTCGGGCTTGTTTTTCCCATTCATCCATTTCCTCCGTGTCTTCTTCCTCGCCTGGCCGCGGGCCGGATATTTCTCTTCTTTCCGTTATTGTAGTATGAAGCGGCGTTTTTTGCAACGATTTGCCGCGCTCTCCCTTGCAATCCCGCCCGGCTTCCGTTATACTGTAACTGCTTATATGACTGACGGAAGTGGATGACCACATGGAGTATAAGCCTTGAACCGCCGACCGTCTGGGCAGAAAATGTCCGGGCGGCTTCTTTTTTGCTGACAGCCTCCCGGAAAATCCGGGAGGTTTTTTGATGAAAGTTTGGAAAACGCTGCTTCTTTCCTGCGCCGCCGGCCTGTGTATCGGTATCGGAGGCATCGTATATCTGTCCTGTGAGGTGAAGCTCGCCGGGGCCCTGTTTTTTGCCTGCGGCCTGTATATCATCTGCACACAGGGGCTCAATCTGTTCACCGGCAAGGTGGGCTACGCAGTCGGATCAGGCTCCGCCTATTGGCTGTTTCTGGCCGAGGTCTGGCTGGGTAATGCTGTCGGCACCTGGCTGGCTGCCCGGGGAGCCGGCTTCTCCCGCATCGCCGGCATTGGCGAGAAGGCCGCCGTACTATGTGCGGTCAAGCTCGGCGACACAACGCTCAGCCTGTTTCTGCTGGGCATTTTCTGCGGTCTGCTGATGTTCGCCGCCGTGGACGGGTATAAAAAAACACAGAATCCGCTGATCCTGTTTTTCTGTGTGGCGGTCTTCATTCTCAGCGGCTTTGAGCATTGCGTGGCCGACATGTTCTATTTCTTTGCAGCAGGAATCTATACCCTGTCGTCCCTGTGGGTGCTGCTGGTGGTCACTGTCGGAAATGCTGTGGGTGGCCTGCTGATTCCCCTGATTCAAAGCGTTCGGGAGGAATAAAAGAAGTTAACAAGGACCGCAGCAGGAAAAACTCTTGCTGCGGTCCTCTTTTTACGTTATTTTGCGTTTTTTGGGGGGTGCGTTCTTTTGCGGTATTATCCGCCGTTTCGGCCTGTTTGCCCTACCTCTTAACCGTAAATGAGGTTCGGGATAGCCAGGGAGATGGCAGGGATATAGGTGATGGCCAATAGGGCCACGATCAAGGCGATAATGAAGGGTACGCATTCCTTAATGAAATCGCCCATCTTACAGTTGGTTATGGATACGCAGGTGAACATCATCGAGCCGAAGGGAGGTGTCAGGCCACCAATCATGATGTTGACATTGCAGATGATGCCGAAGTGAACCAGGTCTATGCCGGCTTTCTTCACCAGCGGGACCATCAGAGGAGCCAGAATGATGAGTGCTGCGCCGCCTTCCAGGAACATGCCCAGGAACAGCAGGGTAACATTCAGTACCAGCAGAACCATGTACTTGTTAGAGGCGATGCCGCTGACTGCGTTCAGCACCTTGTTGGGGATGCTCTCCCAGTTCAGGTAGTAGCCGAAAATGGAAGCAGACACGATGATCAGCATAACCGTGCAGGTACCGGACAGGGTCTCCTTGAAGATCTGGATGAAGTGCTCCTTGCGCAGGCCCTTATAAATGAACTTGCCAACCAGGAAGCAGTAAACGACGCCAACTCCGCCGGCTTCGGTCGGGGTAAAGAGGCCAATACGCATGCCCATGATGATACCAAGGGGGAAGGCCAGTGCCCACAGAGAGCTCAGAGCTTCCTTCAGAATGTATCCGATGGGGGCCATCTTGTCGCGGCTGGTCTCGTAGTTGCGCTTGTGCGCAATCAGGCTGACCGTAACCATCAGGGCCAGAGCCATCGCAAAGCCGGGCAGATAGCCGGCAGCGAACAGCTTACCGACCGAGGCACCGGCAATCAGGCCGTAGACGATCAGATTGATTCCGGGAGGGATAATGGGGGTAATGCAGGATGAGGCTGCGGTAATGGCAGCGGAGAAGCCCTTGGAGTAGCCACGCTTTTCCATTTCCGGAACCAGCATTTTGCATTCCATGGCTGCGTCTGCGTTTGCGGAGCCGGAGCAACCGCCCATCAGCATAGACAGGATAACGTTGATCTGCGCCAGGCCGCCCTTCATATGGCCGGTCAATGCGTCGGCAAAGCCCATCAGCTTGCTGCTCATGCCGGAGTAGTTCATCAGCGAACCACACATGACGAAGAACGGAATAGCCAGATAAGGGAAGGACTGGGTGGAGGTGATGAATTTGCTCATCAGCATATAAGGAGACGAGGTGGTATCCAGCACGCCGAAATAGAACAGGGTACCGGCAAAAAGGGCATAGGCGATGGGGATGCCCGTAAAATACAGGAGCAGGGCAATAATAATCGGAAGATAAATGATCATACTTCTTTTTCCTCCTTATTTGCTGCCGGAGCGGCGTTTACCGCCTTGATACTCTTGTACAGGTTATAGACGGAGTAGATCGTCATCAGGCCAAAGCCGATGATCATGGCAGAGTTCAGCCATACGGAAGACACCTTGGTGATGGGCATGGTCTTGATGCGGCCCTTGTAGGTGTACTGGTAGCTGAGCTTGGTGAGGTATGCGTTCAGGAACAGAATAATAAAGTCGGTCACGCAGTTGACGATGCGGGCCGCCTTATAGGGCAGACGCTCTACCAGCATGTCCACGCCAACGAGCTGGCGGGTGCGCAGGCACCATGCGCCGCCGACAAAGGTCGTGTACACAAAGCAGCTGGTGGCGATCTCTTCACCCCAGGGGATAATATAGTTCAGGCAGTAGCGGGTGAATACGTTCACCACAACCAGCGTCAGGGTAATGGCAAACATAAAGCCCGCAAAATAGGCATCCAGATTTTTGAGGATGTGGATAAACCGCTGTTTGACTGTCAAGTTCGGTCTCCTCTCTTTCGTGCAGAAAATGGGCTTGCGAAATAAGAATGCATTTGCCTGCCACCCGAAGGCAGCAGGCAAAGCTTATGCTATTTTTTCCGGTGCACCGCAGTTCCCTGAACCACAGGTCTTACCGGAGGGCAGTGTGCATCTTAGTTGGCTGCGTTGTATTCGTCAACGAGAGCCTGGATCTGGCCGATGAAGCCGTCGGTGACGCCGTCTTCGGAGACCATGCGCTGATATTCAACTTCCATAAGGGCCTGGAACGGAGCGGTGTCAACTTCGTTGAAGGTGCAGCCCTGCTCAGCGGTGAGGCGTTCCATGGTCTCTGCTTCGTTGGAGATGGTGAAATCGGTCAGGTCAGCTGCGCCCTTGGAGAACTCTTCCTGGATGATGGTGCGGTACTCTTCGGGGATGGAGTTCCATACGTCAATGTTGATGTATGCGCCGCAGGTGCCGATGAGGTGGCGGTCAAGAGTCATGATCTTGGCAACCTCAGCGGAGCCGTTGGTGGAGTAGGCGTTGATGTTGCCTTCCAGGCCGTCAACAACACCCTGCTGAACTGCGGAAATGGTCTCGGAGAAGGCCATGCCGGTCGGGGTTGCGCCCAGAGCGTTCATGCAGTTGATGTACATGGAGGAGTTGGGAACGCGGATCTTCATGCCCTTGAGGTCATCGGGGGTGGTGATGGGCTTGTTGGTCATCAGGGAACGGAAGCCGACGTTGAAGTCGAGAGCCAGAACGTGGATGCCGTACTGGTCTTCGATCTGCTGGCACATACCCTGAATCAGATCGCTCTGGCAGACATAGGAGTACTGTCTCAGGTCGGTGTACAGGAACGGAGCGATCAGAGCTTCGAAGTCGATGTTGTAGTCAGCGAGGTAAGAGGGGTCTTCGCAGGCGATCCAGTTGGCGCCGTCAACGACCATCTGCACGTTGTCTTTATAGACAGCGAGCTGAGCCTGGGGATAGTGCTGGATTTCAACAGCACCGTTGGTGCGCTCGGCAATGGCGTCGATGACGCCCTGCATAGCAACGGACAGCTGCTCGGTGGGAGCAAAGACGTGGCTGAGCTTGAGGGTGATGTGGTAGTCGTCCTTGGCTGCGGATGCGGACATAGCGCAGACAGAAACGACCATGCACAGGGTGAGAAGGATGGCAAGAAGCTTCTTCATGGTGTTTCTCCTTTTATAAATTTTTCAGTTCTTGCTGTTTCCAGCAATTGCCTGGGATTATTTTACTTATCCTGCCATTCTCTGTCAATATTTGTGAATTTTTTCCTTCTTTTTTCTGCTCATTCGCCGATTTCCCAGGTTTCTTTTTGTGCAATTTGTAAGCTTGACATTTCTTCTTCAGTTGTATCACTATTAGGGAAACACTAGGGAACTGTATTCCCTATACCATTTTTCTTGCTTTCGGAGGAACTGTATGAACACAATATCCATTGATAAAAAACAGGTCAAAATGATCGCCCACCGCGGACTCAGCGGTCTGGAAAAGGAAAACACCTGCTCTGCCTTTGTCGCCGCCGGCAACCGTGCCTCCTATTACGGCATTGAGACCGACGTGCATGTGACAAAGGACGGCAAATTCGTCATTTTCCACGACGACAACACCGCCCGTGTG
>JAZRWD010000203.1:0-2121 GCA_045599525.1 Candidatus Limivicinus sp.
AGCCATTTCCATGTTGTTTCTCCTGAATACGGCAGAGGCTTTTTCGCAGGCTCTGCTGAAAAGTGATGATGCGCTGGGACGGGGCAAAAATGCATCCGGAATACGGCACGGCAGGGAAGCCGTGCAGCATTCGGCAAAAAGGGAGTGTATACCTTTTTGGTGTGCAAGTCTAGACCTTTTTGGCATGAATTGCTATGGCGGTCGAAAACCCGGAGAAACCTTCTTCAGGGAGTCGTGGCGAAAGAATCGTCCACCGCGTATCCGGCTACCAGCAGAGCACCGACGATGCCTATGCGGGAAGACAGCGCAGGGCTGACCGGGGTGGCGGTAAAGCCGAAGTGCGTCAGGATATCGACCATGGCCTGCTGAACAGGGGCTTTCCCTGCAACATAGACAGGGGGCATGCCGTAGCTGGCGGTGAAAGCGGATAAAGCGAGGATATCCTCGGCCAGGACGGCACCCAGAAGATAGTTCTGAATCGAAGCGGCGCTCAGCTGCCCCAGGGTCTGCAGAATGCGGCCCGAAAAGGCGGCACGCCCCAAACCGCTGCGGCGGCACTCCTCGGCGCCCTGCCGGACGAGGCTGCTGTCGTAATCCTCCGGCGCCAGGAAGCGGTGATCGACAGAACCGGCTAAAATGGTGTGGTGGGTGACTGCGTCCAACAGCTCGCCGGAGATCGAGGTCATGCACCCCTGAATCGTGCTCCCGCTGCCCATCCGCACGAACTTGTTGTGGGAGCCCGGCAGGATAAACAGCGCATCGCCGTCCAGACCCAGCAGGTGGTAAAGACCGATGGATTCCGTCTCCTCGCCGCGCATCATATCCATGCTGCAGACGTTCTCGGTGTTTACGGCGTGGGTGAAGTTCCGAAGGCCGGGGATAAATTCAATGGGAAAAGGCGCAATGTCCGGGAAGAGCCGGGACCGCATACCGGCGCGCATCTGCTCCGGGGTGACCGGGGCACAGAGATGGGGGATCTCGTACAGGCCCATGCCGGAGGTGATCATGCCAAAGGCAACGGCACGAACGACATCGGCATGATCCAGGCCGACGTGATCGAGCACCTCCCGGATACTCTCGCGGAGCATGGTACGCAGGTGCAGATCGTTGCCGTCGATGGCGGTGTGCTTTACCCCGCCGTCACGCCGGGCGGTGGCCAGGAGGGAACCGGTCTCGCTGTCGAGGAGGAAGACCCGCAGGTTTGTCGTTCCGCCATCGATGAGTATACAGGCCTTCATGGCGTATCCTCGCAGAGCCGGAGCGCATCGGTAAAGGCCTTTGCCCGTTCGGTAATGGCAGAATAGTTGCCGGACTTTACCGCGTCAGGGAGGACCAGCGGACCGCCTACACCGAAGCCGCAGATCCCCGCGCTCCGAAAGGCGGCGACATTTTCCGGCTTGATGCCGCCGACGGCGAACATCGGTATGTGCTTCAGCGGGCCGCGTACGGCTTTGCAATACCCCACACCCAGCTCTCCTGCGGGGAAGAGCTTGACGATGTCTGCGCCCAGCTCATGGGCTGTGCAAATTTCGGACGGGGTGAGCGCACCGGGCATGGAGACCAGCCCCAGCTCCCGTGTGCGGTGGATGACCTTTTCACTGACATTGGGCGAGATGACCAGCTGTGCGCCGGCACGGAAAGCCGCCTCAACTTCTTCCATGGTGAGGGCAGTGCCGCAGCCGGCAATCACCTGTTCGCCGTAAAGTTCCTTTATCCGTCGGATCTTGGCCTCATTGAGGGCAAGATAATCCGGTTGGTCATGGTCAAATGTGCATTCGATCACCCGCACGCCGCCGCAGAGCAGAGCATCCACAACGCCGTCGATCTTCTCCAGCGGGACATTCCGCAGAATGGCAACAAGCCGTTCCTGACGAACAGCTTTGACGAATTGTTCATGATTCATTATACGTATTCCTTTAGATTCCTTTAGAAAGCGCCCCCTTTGGATACAGGGGGCGCAGAGAGTTAAACAGGGATTCAATTCTGTGCGGCCGCTTTATTCGCCGCTTCGCGTTGGTTGATCTTTCTCTGGTTGATGAGGGAGAAGATGATCACCGCGACGGCAGTCACGAAGAAGCCGATGGCAATGGGGTAGTGCAGGATGGCACCGAAGTTGCCGTT
>JAZRWD010000204.1:0-6236 GCA_045599525.1 Candidatus Limivicinus sp.
CGCCTGCGAGACGACGGCTTCCACCGGCCTGATCCACATCATGGGTGAGATCAGCACCAGCTGCTATATTGACATTCCGCGCATTGCCCGCGAGGTCGTCCGTGAGATCGGCTATGACCGCGCCAAGTTCGGCTTTGACTGCGACACCTGCGGCATCATCACCAACATTGACGAGCAGTCCGCAGATATCGCCATGGGCGTAGACAAGGCTCTGGAGAGCAAGAACGGCGAAGACCCCGAGCTGCAGAACGGTGCCGGCGACCAGGGCATGATGTTCGGCTACGCCTGCGACGAGACCCCGGAGCTCATGCCGCTGGCCATCTCCCTGTCCCACAAGCTGGCCCTTCAGCTGACCGCCATCCGCAAGAACGGCGTGGTGGATTACCTCCGTCCCGATGGCAAGACCCAGGTCACCGTGGAATATGACGAAAACCGCCGCCCGGTCCGTGTGGACACGGTCGTCATCTCCACCCAGCATGCCCCCGAGGCAACGCTGGAGCAGATCCGCCAGGACATGGTCGAGCTGGTCATCAAGCCGGTCATCCCCGCAGAGCTGCTGGATGAGAACACCCGTTATTTCGTTAACCCCACCGGCCGCTTCGTCATTGGCGGTCCCCAGGGTGACACCGGCCTGACCGGCCGCAAGATCATCGTGGATACCTACGGCGGCAGCGCACCGCACGGCGGCGGCGCTTTCTCCGGCAAGGACCCCACTAAGGTGGACCGTTCCGCTGCCTATGCCGCACGCTACGTGGCCAAGAACGTGGTCGCTGCCGGTCTGGCACGCCGCTGCCAGGTGGAGCTGGCCTACGCCATCGGTGTGGCCCGTCCCGTTTCCGTGCTGGTAGAGACCTTCGGCACCGGTGTGGTGGGCGATGATGTGCTCAGCGAGGCCGTGAACAAGGTCTTTGACCTGCGCCCGACCGCCATCATCCGCGATCTGGACCTGCGCAAGCCCATCTACCGCAAGCTGGCTGCCTACGGCCACATGGGCCGTGAGGACCTCGGCGTCCGCTGGGAAGACACCGACCGTGTCGATGCCCTGAAGGCCGCCGTCGCCGCCGCACAGAACTGAGCGCCGCGGGTCGCGGAGGGCTGCAGCATGCGTCTGGATAAATACCTCAAGGTCTCCCGCCTGATCAAGCGCCGCACGGTGGCCAACGATGCCTGCGACGGTGAGCGGGTATCGGTCAACGGCCGTCAGGTCAAGGCCAGCTACCAGGTGAAGATCGGCGATGTGATCGAAATTGCCTTCGGCCAGCGTGTCGTGCGCGTCGAGGTGCTGGATATCAGCGAGACGGCCGGCAAGGATGCCGCCCGGGCCATGTACAAGGAACTGGCCTGAGGCAGCAGACGGCAGAGAAGCGAAAAGCAAAAAAGCGCAGATCGCAAATAAAGAAGCGCGAATAAAAAAGCGAAGAGCAAAAAAGCGCAGGAAAATCAGCGCAAAAACCGAATACAAAAAACAGAACCGCCCCGACGTGTGAGTGTCGGGGCGGTTCCTTTTGAGAAAAAGGAGTGAATAGTGAAGAAGCGGGATCAGGTGATCTGCAGGGCGTCGTAGCCGGATTCGCCGGTACGCACGCGGACGACATCCTCGACATCCAGGACGAAGATCTTGCCGTCGCCGATGTTGCCGGTATGCAGGGCCTTGTTGGCGGCTGCCACGACCAGACCCGGGTCGACCTTGCTGACCACGATGTCGACCTGTACCTTGCGGACCAGGTGCATGCTCATCTCAACGCCACGGTAGAGGCCGGTCTTGCCGTGCTGCGTGCCGCAGCCCATGACGTTGGTCACGGTCATGCCGGTAACGCCGATCTCGGCCATGGTGTCACGCAGGGTGCCGAAGCGCTTTTCGTCGCAGAGGATACGCACCAGCGTGTAGCGCTTGCCCTTGCCGGAGGCCGGGGCGCCGCTGTTGAGGGTAAGGGGAACCGGCTTTACGCCCGTGACATCGGCGGGGCCGTCGGACTTGACGCCCAGGAGAGTTTCGGTCGGGACGAAGTCGGCATAGGCGCTGGCCAGGCCGTGCTCGGTGAGGTCCAGACCTTCGATCTCTTCCTCTTCGGTGACACGCAGGCCGACGGTCTTGCGGATGACCAGGAAGGTGATGGTGATGGTAACGAGGGTCCATGCGGCAACAGCGGCGAAGCCGATGAGCTGCAGGCCGAGCTGGGTGAAGCCGCCGCCGTAGAACAGACCGTTATGGATGCCGGCGGTCTTCATGGCCGGGGAGGTGTCGGTGGCAAAGAGGCCGACAGCGATGGTGCCCCAGATGCCGTTCATGCAGTGGACGGCTACGGCACCGACCGGGTCGTCAATGTGCAGCTTGTAATCCAGCAGCCATACGCCGAAGCAGACCAGCAGGCCGGAGACAGCACCGATGATGACGGCGCCGAAGCAGTCCGTCACATCGCAGGGAGCGGTGATGGCGACCAGGCCGGCAAGGGAAGCGTTCAGACACATGGAAACGTCGGGCTTGCCGTACTTGGCCCAGGTGAAGACCATGGTGACAACGGTGGCCACGGCAGGGGCGACGGTGGTGGTCAGGAAAATGGTGCCCAGCTCGCTGACGTCCTGTGCAGCTGCGCCGTTGAAGCCGTACCAGCCGAACCACAGAATGAAGCAGCCGAGGCAGCCGAGGGCCAGGTTGTGGCCGGGGAAGGCGTTGACCTTGGTCACCTTGCCGTCCTTGTCATACTCGAACTTGCCGATACGGGGCCCGAGGATCTTGGCACCGACGAGAGCCGCGATGCCGCCGACCATGTGGATCGCGGTGGAACCGGCGTAGTCGTGGAAGCCCATCTGGGCCAGCCAACCGCCGCCCCAGATCCAGTGGGCTTCAATGGGATAGATGAGTGCGGAGATGACCGCGGAATAAATGCAGTAGGATAAGAACTTGGTGCGTTCGGCCATGGCGCCGGAGACGATCGTGGCGGTCGTTGCGCAGAACACCAGGTTGAACACGAAGCTGGACCAGTCGAAATCGGCATAGGTGGTGAAAATATCAAAGCCGGGCTTGCCGATAAAACCGAACAGGTCTTCACCGAGCAGCAGGCTGAAGCCGATCAGAATGAATACAACGGTACCGATGCAAAAGTCCATCAGGTTTTTCATCAGGATGTTGCCGGTATTTTTTGCGCGGGTGAAACCGGCTTCGACCATGGCAAAACCGGCCTGCATCCAGAACACCAGTGCGGCGCCGATCAGGAACCATACGCCGAATAACTCTGTGTTGATGCTGGATAAAATTTCTTCTGTCATCTTTTTTTTCCTCCCGGTAGATCTGGCATCCCGGTGGGCCAACGGTTGGGTTTACGGCCGTGGTCTCAGGAATGCCGAAAAAAGGGCAAAGGTGCCTGGAATGGAGGTTACTCTCCTTCCGGACGCCTTTGCCCGATTTCTGAAACCTGCGCTCTGCAGTGGCGGTCTTGCCTTCCCCCCCACAGCAGCCCGTTCCGGCTGCTGCTGACCGGCGGAAAGAAGCTTCCGTTATGGCCAGGCTACGGCGACTGCATCGCGGATTCAGAACATGCGTGGATTATAATCATTAATTGCACCCTTGTCAATACAAGTTTTACATAAATCTTTAAAATTGCACTGATTATAAAGAACAATAGAAAATCTACCGGAGAAGTGCACAGCAATTGGACATGCTGCACAGGATTTATTCCAGTTCGGTGGGATATTTTCCGTCGAAGCAGGCCCGGCAGAGCGGCAGGCTGCCCGTCATTTTCCGCAGGTCACCGACGCGCATATAGGCCAGGGAATCGGCGCCGATGCGGGCGCGGATCTCTTCCACCGAGAAGGTGCTGGCGATCAGCTCGCTGTTGTCCGGCACGTCGGTGCCGTAATAGCAGGGGTACAGGAACGGCGGGGAGCTGATGCGCACATGGACTTCCTTTGCGCCGGCCTCGCGCAGCATGTGGATGAGGTTGGTCATGGTCGTGCCGCGGACGATGGAATCGTCGGTCAGCACGACACGCTTGTTGCGCACGGCGTCGGCCAGAACGCTGAGCTTCAGGTGCACGGCGGTCTCCCGGGCCTCCTGGGTGGGCTTGATAAAGCTGCGGCCGATATAGCTGTTTTTATAGAAGGCCTGCACATAGGGGATGCCGGCCTTCTGTGCGTAGCCCTGGGCGGCGGCCAGACCGGATTCCGGCACACCCGTGACCACATCGGCCTCCACCGGCAGCACATCCGCGAGAGCGCGGCCGCCGCGGATACGGGCATTGTAGACGCTTACGCCGTCAATTTTGGAATCCAGACGGGCAAAATAGATGTATTCAAACACGCAGTGGGCATTGTTTTCCTGACAGAGCGAGGTATCGGAATGCAAGCCGTCGCGGGAGATGGTCAGGATCTCGCCCGGAAGAATGTCGCGGACAAAGGAAGCACCAACGGCCTGCAGGGCGCAGCTCTCCGAGGCCAGGACCCAGCCGTCCTGCGTCTGGCCCAGGCACAGCGGCTTCAGCCCCTGCGGGTCACGCACGGCGACCAGCTTGCGCGGGCTCATCAGGATGAGCGCATAGCCGCCCAGCAGCTTCGGCGCGGCCAGCTTGACGGCCGCCTCAATGGAAGCGGTAGCCGCACGCTCCTTGGCGATCAGGCAGGCAATGACCTCCGAGTCGGAGGTGGCGCGGAACACCATGCCTTCATCATACAGCTGCTGCTTGAGAAGGGAAGAATTGACGATGTTGCCGTTGTGCACCAGGGCCATGGTGCCCCGGCGGTAGTAATAGCTCAGCGGCTGGGCGTTTTCGATCCGGCTGGCGCCGCTGGTGGAGTAGCGCACGTGGCCGACGCCGATGTTGCCCCGCAGCCGTTCCAGCACCGAACGGGGGAACACCTCGCTGACCAGACCCATGTCCTTGTGCAGGCAGAGGTTGTCGCGCTCGCCGTAGGTGTCGCACACGGCAATACCGGCGGACTCCTGCCCGCGGTGCTGCAGAGCGGTCAGGCCGTAATAAATATCCTGTGCGGCGGTATAGCGGGTGTCGCTCCAGACACCGAATACGCCGCATTCTTCGTGCGGATGGTCATCAAGGATCATTGTTTTCTTAGCCTCCTGCATCCTTCCCGTTAGCTTCTTTACCTTTTACTTATGTTGCTTATGCTACTTATGTTTCGCCGGATCGCTTACGGTTTGCTTTCCGTAAGCTTCTTTTTCCGGTTTGTACCCACAGTGCATAAGGGGCCGGTTATGCACGATTATGCACTGCATAAATATCAAGCGGCAGCATTGCCGTACGCCTTTGCACGACCACGCTGCCACCCAAAAGAATGAACGGATTATAACGCATAAAAACAGAAAATGCAAGAGAAAAAGAGAATGAAAATGCAAAAAAGGGAGACAGAATGAAAAGCGCTTGACAACGGAATGCGGGATATGGTAGCGTTATGCAGGAATGGCATGAATAATATTCATGCACGATGAATAAAAACAAGTGCAAAAGACAGAAACAGGGTAAAAAATAAAACCGGGGAGTGGTTTGCATGGCAGCCTTTGATCCCATAAAAAGCGGCCTGAAAGGCGTAGACGAGGTGCTGGACAGCATCCGGCTGGGAGACAATGTCGTGTGGCAGGTATCGGAGATCGACGAGTTCCGCTATTTTGCGGAGCGTTTTGCCCGGCAGGGCGTGGCGGAGGGCCGGAAGGTGGTGTATATCCGCTTCGGCCACCACAAGCCGGTTCTGCGGGACCTGACGGGGATCGAGGTCATCGAATTTAACCCCGATGAGGGCTTCGAGAGCTTCACGGTCAAGATCCACGAGGAGATCGCCCGCCAGGGCTACGATGTCTATTATGTGTTTGACTGCCTGTCGCAGCTGCAGTCGGTGTGGTACACGGACCTGATGATGGGGAACTTTTTCCGCGTCACCTGCCCCTTCCTTTTCCAGCTGGACACGGTGGCCTACTTCCCGCTGCTCCGCGGCCGCCATTCCTTTGATGCGATCGGCCGCATCCGCGACACGACCCAGCTGATGCTGGATGTGTATTCCGCGGGCGGGGATGAGCTGTATCTGCACCCGCTGAAGGTCTGGAGCCGCAGCTCGGCAAAGATGTTTCTGCCCCACCGGATCACGAAGAGCACCGGCGAGGTGGAGACCGTGGCCAGCGGTGTCGGCATGAGCCGCTATAACCAGCTGCGCCAGCGCATCAAGGCCGAGGGCGAGGACCAGAACGTGGACAGCTACGACCGCTTCTTCCAGATGGCCCGCACGATGGTGGG